>DAONEL010000244.1:0-1539 GCA_035403045.1 Bacteroidales bacterium | reverse complement strand
TATATCTTCAGGGCACGCACATTCCTGAAGCAATATATTGGCAAACTGGATCTTGTGGTGTAGTGTTTGAAGTTTAAAGTTTAAAGATTCATGTTGGTAAGGTAAAAGAATACTGAAAAAATGAAAATCAACCGCGATAATTACGAAGCATACTTTCTCGACTATCATGAGGGGGCTCTGAACCCTGAAGAGATGGCCGAAGTGCTTGTTTTTGTCGGGCAAAATCCTGATTTGAAAGAACAGTTTGAAGAATTTGAGAATATTTCGCTGCCTGCTAACGAATCAATAAGCTTTTCCGGTAAGGATTTTCTGAAAATGAACACCGGAATTTTTACCGGCCAAATCACACTGTCAAATATTGAAGAATACCTTGTAGCTGAAGCTGAAGGCGTGCTTTCAGCCGAGGTTCATGCCCGGTTGGATGAATTTGTGCATCAGTACCCGCAATTTGAAAAAGACCGCAGAATATACCGTCATACTCGCTTAGTGGCTGATAACCATATTGTTTATGCAAACAAAAATGCTTTGAAACATATGGCTGCTCCGGTAGCAGGCATTGATGAAGCGAATGTCGAAGAATACCTCGTAAAAGAAATTGAAGGAATTCTTACCACTGAAGAAGCCCGCAACCTGGGTGAGTTTGTTAAGACAAACCCTCAGCTTGAAAGTGATCGTAAATTGTTTGCAATGACCAGGTTGCAGCCTGATGCATCGATAATTTACCAGGACAAGGCTTCACTGAAACGTAATGTTGTTCCCCTTCGCAGGATACTTTATTATTCGATGGCCGCCGCCGCTTCAGTGGTTGTTCTCTTAGGGCTGTATTTCGGATCTGACATGAACCGCACATCAGACCAGGTAGCGCTGAACAGGATAAACATCAGTCAGCCTGCAGTTATTCCTGATCTTCCGGAAGGCGCATACAATGCGGCAACTATTCGTGAATCAACCGGTAAAACCGGAATGAATACCCATCAGGATATTGCCGTTGTTCAGGTGTCAAACCCTGTAAGTAGCAACGGGAGCGACATTAAGACAGTATTACCCGAAAGATATGAAGTTCAAAGAATAGAAATGATTGCCCGGCAGGAAGTTACATCCAAACACCAGGTAGCACCGGAATTTCTTTTTATCAGGCAGAGCCAGCTATACGGCAGCCGTTATATTGACCTGTATAACAGCGTTAAGCTTTCAGAACAAATTCAATATGCTTCGCTGAATACTCCCGATAAAAATCCCGGAGGAACACTTTGGCGGGGACTGAGAGGTAAAATGGAGGAAAAGATCGTTGACGATCGCCGCACTGTTACTCAACCATCGCAGGGATTGTCAATCTGGACTGTGGCCGAAGTGGGTGTGAAGGCATATAACAGTATATCGCACGACGACCTTGAACTACTGCTGCAGAAAGATGAAACAGGTAAGGTTGTGTCTTATGCCCTGGTTGGTGATAAGGTGAATTTTGAACGGGGAGTAAAATAATCAACAGGCTTTCAATTAAAAAAGAAACCGGCAATGAGCCGGTTTCTTTTATTTAGT
>DAONEL010000243.1:0-1564 GCA_035403045.1 Bacteroidales bacterium | reverse complement strand
CGCTGGTAGGCTGATAATCTACAAGAATTGTATTGCTGAAAGCCTCTGCTGTCATTGGAAGGAAGTCGCCGGCAGAAGCGCGGTTCAGAACAAGCGCGTGATCAAATTCATCAATAACGCAGGAGCGGACAATTTTCTTCAATTCACCGAAGTCCATCACCATGCCCAGCTTCACCGAAGCGCTGTCAGAAACAGGCACTCCTTTCACCGTGATGGTGAGCTCGTATGAATGGCCATGAATGCTGCGGCAGGGCCCGTCGTAACCTTTGAGGGCATGTGCCATCTCAAATTTGAATTCCTTGGTAATCCTGATATTTGTCACCTCAGTAGAATTTAAGTGCAAGCGGCAATATTAACGAACCAGTAATTTTCCCCTGTATTGGTGGCTGTCAGAGCCATCATCCAACACAACAAAATACAAACCGGGGGTTAATTTCTGCAAATCGATGCTGATTGTTTTGTCATCAACACTGGCTTCAGTATTCACTTTTTGCCCGGTGATTGAATACAGAGATACCTTAGCGGCCTTTGCATCTGCACCTTCGGGAATACTTGCAAAACATTTGCCCGAAGCCGGGTTAGGATAAATACGAAGCTGGTATTGTGCCTCTTCCGGGTCACCTATTCCCGCATTCGCCGACCAGATATTCACGGCATACTCAGGGTGGTCGATAAAGGGGTTGCGGTTATGCTGAATGGCATAAACAGCGTTATTTCTGTCGATTTCCTTCTGCGACACAGGATCTAGCTGATGCCACTGAAGCAAAAGAGTTACAGCCCATGGCTTTGGCTGCGAGCCGTTAAACATGGCACTTCCTGGCCAGCCCGAATCTTCAGTGTAATAGCGGGTGGCCATGTAGAAATAGTTCCTGGCAAAATCACCTTTATAAGCATCAATCGGTTCAAAAACAGTTCCTGAATAGCCTGACGTCGCCGAGCTTCCAAGTTTGCAACCGTTAGTGGATGTCCATGTTGCCGTTCCAACCTTACCATAAGGATAATTCGAGCGCCTGTTGTTCACGTAGCCATCGGTGGGAACAAGCTGGAAAAGGTCGGAATACATCGGGTATGCATCATCAAACCAGCTTGCAGGGAATGAGTGTTCGCGGTTGTAGCAGTCGCCTTCGCTGTTGTAGGTTCCGCACTGGTCCGAACCAAAGGTGAATTCATAGGCAGGAGACCCGCCGGGGACATCAGAGTACATATCCCAAACTTTACCATTCGTTTTCTTATCGGTAGTCTGAAAATGTGTCCACAGTGACTGGTAGGTCACCGAAGTATGATTGTCGATTATATCGTGTAAAGCTTGTTTTAGCGCCGTTCCGTAAAGGCCCTCCGCCGAATTGTAGTAGCCGTTAGGTATCTGCGAAAACAGCGTGCCTGAGAACACCAGAAGTAATCCAAGTAATGTATTTCTCTTTTTCATTTTATTTAATCAGTTAATAACCAATAAGATCGATGATCATGATGAGTGAAGCTGCAATGAGGAATAAACCGCCAACCGGGCCGGTTCGCATTTTAAAGGACTGAGCCCCCATTTTATTCCCGGCAAAGAAGCCTGATA
>DAONEL010000242.1:0-1684 GCA_035403045.1 Bacteroidales bacterium | reverse complement strand
GCTGTTACTTTCAACTTTGCAGGGAACCAGCCTGCCGGAATATGGCCGGTTACTTCAAGGGATTGAACATCAATCACACCAACAGCATTCAATCCTGATTCAGCCACATAGAGCCTTTTACCGTCGGGCGATAGCGCCAATCCGAAAGGAATGATACCCCGGAGTTTGCTCAATCGTTCGTCGGGACAAAGACTGATGTTTTTTACCACTGCTTTCTTCCTGATGTCAATTACGCTGATATTGTCGTTGTTGCCGTTGCTGCAGAACACATACCGGCCATCAGTAACCAGCGAATTAGGGCTTGAACCGCCAACGGCAGGAAACCCTTCGACCATCTCCCCTACCTTTGTTCCGGTTTTGATTCTTGCCGTCACCTTTGGGTTTTGAGGGTTCTTAACATCCACAGCCCATACCGAGAATGATTCATCCGAATCGATCGGGCCAAGCCCCGGGATATCCAGCGAATCGTTGCGGATGCCTTCTTCGGCCTCTTCGCTGCCGTATGCAAAAGCCGGGTAATCAATCACATCGTTCTTCCACTCGCCTTTTTTCTTCTTTTTTACCAGGCTGTATTTGTACATACCGACATTGGCCACGAATACCTGCTTCTCGTCAGGTGACAGGCAAATGCCAAACGGGTATCTTCCTACTTCGGTACTCGCGATAAGTTTACGGTTCACGGCATCCGCCACAACCATTCTGAAACCGATCTGATCGACCGCATAGATCGTCCTTCCGTCACCTGATAAGACCAGGTCGCCAATATAACCATGCGAATAATCGTGTTTCGAATCCTTGTAACCACAATCAATAAAGCCTTGTTTTTCACCGGTTTGAATGTCAAAAATGAAGATTTTATTCTCTTGCCCACCGGCTACATACACCAGCTTGTTGTCCGGCGAGATGGCCAGTCCCATGAAAACCGAAGCCAGCACACCCTTGTCAGTACCAGGCCCCGGCGGCACCTGCTGTACATCAGGTTTGCCTGATAACAGGTCTCTCAAAATAGTAATGCTCAGAGGATTTGTACCCGAGTTGGCTGTAACTGCAATGTTGCCATCGTTGCTGATGGCCAGACCGTATGGATGAGGTGCTACGGTATAACAGCTTCCCGGCGGCGTTATCAGCCTGCCGTTAGGAATTACAGTGACTCCTTTCTTATCAATTTCAGTGTATTTCTCGCCGGCAGGCGCCGAAATAATAAACGAAGGCGCCTGGGCTAATGCATTAACCATAAAAGCTACCGAAAACAGCCAGATCAGGTATATTCTCATGAACGAAATGTTTCCAACAAAGTTAATGTTATTGAATAAACCGGTCAAATTACCCTTAAACAAATGATCATTCCGGGTGTTCCATTCTAAAAAGGGGTAATTTTGTCGCCCTTTATGACCGGAATATAAATTACCTGTAATACTGTTTATGATTGATTTTGAACGCTTTATACTTCCCAACGGTTTGAAGGTCATCGTACATCACGATGCTTCGACCCCGATTGTTGCCATGAATATCCTGTACAATGTCGGTTCCCGCGACGAAGACCCCAACCGTACGGGTTTTGCCCATTTGTTTGAGCACCTGATGTTTGGCGGCAGCGCCAATATTCCGCGTTACGATGAGCCACTCGAGAGGGTTGGCGGCGAGAACAATGCTTTTACCAACAACGATATCACCAATTACTACC
>DAONEL010000241.1:0-1706 GCA_035403045.1 Bacteroidales bacterium | reverse complement strand
AGAAAATGATTCATTCTAAGTCATTTTGACGAATAAATCCGGTAATTTTGTTAATACTTGTTAAGCCTGACGGGGTCATTCCTTGTTAGGTTGTTCAAATGATTTATATTTCCTTAATTTCGCAGCATAATTCCGGAAAATCCATCTAATAATTTATTCATGAAAAACTTCAGGAGACTGAATGACGTGCTTGGCTGGATAACCTTCGCCACAGCATCAGTAGTTTACCTGCTAACCATCGAGCCCACTGCCAGTTGGTGGGATTGTGGTGAGTACATCTCAACCGCTTTTAAATTGCAGGTAGGACATCCTCCCGGAGCTCCCCTGTTCCAGTTGCTGGGCAGGTTTTTCTCATTGTTCGCTTTTGGTGATGTAACCCAGGTGGCCAAAATGGTGAATATCATGTCGGCATTGTCGAGCGGGTTTACCATTCTTTTCCTGTTCTGGACCATTACCATGCTGGGCCTCAAGTTCGTGAAGGAAGAAGAGATGACCGTAGGGCAGGGCTTTGCCATACTGGGTAGCGGACTGGTTGGCGCCCTGGCTTATACGTTTAGCGATTCATTCTGGTTTTCGGCTGTTGAAGGCGAAGTGTATGCCATGTCGTCGTTCTTTACGGCCATTGTTTTCTGGGCTATTCTCAAATGGGAGAGGGTTCACGACCAGCCGCACTCGCTGCGATGGATATTGCTGATTGCATTCCTTGTCGGACTTTCAATTGGCGTCCACCTGCTTAACCTGCTTACCATACCTGCCATCGGGCTTGTGATTTACTTCAGGAAGTACCAGTCGAACTGGAAGGGTATCATCTATACGCTGGCCATTTCATTCTTTGTGCTTGCTTTCATTATGTGGTGGCTCATTCCGTGGACAGTTGCCCTGGCCGGAAAGTATGAAATCGCTTTTGTAAATACTCTAGGGCTGCCATTCAACACAGGTACCATTTTCTATTTCTTACTTCTGATCGGTGCGTTGGTATGGGGTGTTAGGTTTACCTACCGCGAAACGCATTCCACAGTTGATTATATCCTGGGCGGTGTGGTGCTTTTATTGCTTTCGATCTTCTCAGTGATCAGTTTCCTGGCGTTTCTCGCTATTATCGGCGCCTATCTTTGGTACAAACAGGGATCAGGAAGCCATGCGAACAGAAACCAGTTGCGGTCGCTCGTTAATACAGGCTTATTGAGCATTGCCTTCATGCTTATCGGCTACTCATCGTTTTTTATGCTTGTAATCAGGGCAAATGCTAACCCACCCATCAACGAAAACGACCCGAGTGATGCTGTTAGTCTGCTGGCTTATCTTAACAGGGAACAATACGGATCGTGGCCGATATTTTACGGGCAGTACTACAATGCTCCGCTTGATCCGCAGAAACCTTACACTGACGGATCACCGATCTACGTAAAAGATCACAAGACAGGAAAGTATAAAATAACCGACGACCGAAAGAACTCCGTTCCCAATTACGATAAGCGATTCACTACGATCTTCCCGCGAATGTGGAGCAATCAGAAAGAAAGTCATGTTTCGTCGTACAAGAGCTGGGGCAAGGTTCAAGGTATTCCAATTGCGGTAACGGATGATGAAGGCAAGTCAAAAACTATCATCAGGCCTACATTCGGTGAAAACCTCCGGTTCTTTTTCCGCTACCAGATCGGGCATATGTATATGCGCTATTTCATGTGGAATTTCTCCGGAAGGCA
>DAONEL010000240.1:0-1721 GCA_035403045.1 Bacteroidales bacterium | reverse complement strand
AAACTGCCGCTGAACTTATACCGCTTTTTGTAGGTAAGGGTTGGTTTTACCGCCCAGCTGCCGCGTGAATAAATGTCGCCGACAAGTTTCAGGTCGAAATAGTCGTTAAGCCCGAAATAATACCCGCCGTTTTCCAGGAAGAATCCCCGGTTGGCCGATTCCCCGTATTTGGGGATCAATATACCTGAACTGCGTCCTTTTTTGCTTGGAAATATCCCGAAAGGCAGGGCAATGGGCAAGGGCACATCCTCGATGCTAAGGTAGGCCGGTCCTGTAACAATTTTATCATTAGGAATAATACGGGCTTTGGAGTATTTTATCGCGAAATGGGGATGATCCGTGTTATCGCAGGTGGTGTACCAGCCTTGTTTAGAGTTTGTTGACCCATCGGCTAGCTTCTTCACTGTATTACTCTGGAGGTAACCTTCACCTTCGCGTGTCACAATGTTCTGGATAATCCCCTTTTTCGATTCGAAATTGTAATTGAGCGTTTTAGAAGTAAAATTCAGGTTGCCCTGCTTAAATACAGGTATGCCTTTCTCTTTACCGGTTGAATCGGTGATTCCTTCGGCAAAAATTGAGCTGTTGTTGAAATTGATTACGAACCTGTAGGCATCAATTTTGATATCGCCATATTCGATGTGGGCATCGCCGGTAAGGTAAGCAAGCTTTTCCTTAATATCAAAAGTGATACTGTCGGCTGAAGCATATTTAATGATATCGTCAATTACCGATTTCTGTTCCTTACCGGTGCCGGGCAATGTGATGGTATCGGTTCTGAGGGTGAGCAGGCTGTCGCGGCGCGCAAGCACTGAGTCGGGGGCTGCAGAAGATTGTGAAAATCCAGTTTGCGGAGCCGCCGTTATCATGAATAAACACATGATTGTCAGCGCTGCTGTGAACCGATGCTTTTTTTGTAATTTAGGCACGTACTGGATGTGATAAACTTTTCTGGCGTTATTTTTGCAATGAAGCATCAGAAATGTTTGACCCGGGGTGATTGCTTATATACATTTTTCAAATTAAATGTATTATTTTCCCCTTTCAAACGTTGATACATATTGATGTATATTGCATTGATTCCGCAAAACTAATCAAAATCTGCTGATGACAGGAAAACGTAATTCCCGGGTATTTCGTATAGTGATGCTGATGTTGTTGCTGAGTGTTACAGCCTGGGGTCAGAAAGTGAATACCGTGGTGATTGACGCAGGCCATGGGGGCCATGACACCGGGGCGTTGGGCAAGAATTCCCGCGAGAAAGATATAACACTTTCAGTTGCCTTGCAGGTAAAGGATTATATCAAACAAAATCTCCCGGAAGTTAAGGTTGTTATGACCCGTGATAAAGATGTTTTCGTCGAATTATACCGACGGGCTAAAATCGCCAACGAGAGCAATGCCGACCTTTTCATTTCAATTCATTGCAATTCCACCAAATCAGCCATAGTAATGGGTACTGAAACCTTTGTGATGGGTTTACACAAATCCGATGCTAACCTGGCAGTTGCCAAGGCTGAAAATGCTGCCATTTTGCTCGAAGACGATTATGTTGCACGTTACGATGGCTTTGATCCCAATTCGCCTGAGGGGAATATATTTTTCAGCATGATGCAGAATACATTCCTGAACAAAAGCCTCGATTTTGCCGGGCGGGTTCAGGCCAACTTCCGCGACAGGGTAAAAATGTACGACCGGGGAGTGAAACAGGCAGGATTCCT
>DAONEL010000239.1:0-1729 GCA_035403045.1 Bacteroidales bacterium | reverse complement strand
GTGCAGGAACTTTATTATTCTGAGCGTGTGCTTGAAAGTTTGAAATCCCGGTCTGAAATTCATCATACCCTTACCTTCGCGTGCTCCCATCATGGCTTCGAGGCTCTCAGGGCGAAAACCGAATTGCCTGAAAATCTCCCCGAGCGCTGCCATGTTGAAATATGCCCGGTAATAAAATGGTTTTGCCAACTCCTCAGGCTTGACATTCAGTTTGCCGGTGATTTCAGAGAGGATTTTTAACCATGTGCCATTTACCAATGGAATGTTTACCGACCATACCAATGGCTTGATTTGTCCGGGAAGCATCTCCTGGGCAAGTTTGTTCGAATAAACAGGAAGTCTTTTATTCGTGGTGATGCTCCTGAGCTGCAGAAAATATACTTCATTGCCGTCAAATGCCCATTCAACGTCGATATGGCTGTTGGCTTTCTTTTTTAAAGCTCTTATAGAACCGGCAATGCTGCGGATCACAGGCAGATACTGAAATGCCGGATCTCCTTCGAGGATAATATCACCCGAAAATCTCCAGCGATGCGGTGTCAGTCCTTTCTGCACAAGATTGTCACCTTCTCCTTCAATTGCCTCAATGATGATCTCTTCGGCCTGAGTGACAGGGTTTTTACTGAATCCCACTCCTGAAAGCACTGCAGGTACCATTTGCTGGATAATAACCGCACACCTTAAATCCTCAGATTTTGCTGTTGCCCTTGATTGATATCGGCTTCCTGTTACCGGTTCAACTGATTGCCAAACCTTTTGGATGGCTTCCAGTATAGCATCCGCACCTGATACATTGGTGACTGTTTGAAACTGACCTGCATAGGAGTATTGCTCTGTATCTTCAAGTGTTGTGGATGAGCGTATTGCATATTTGATTTGAGGCAGATATGATATCTCTTTTTTCAACTGGTTGTAAAGGGCTGAATTCCCACTTTTATAGTCTTCAAATGCCCGGCTTGTTAACAAGTAACTTTCCGGAATTTTAAAGCCATTTTTCTTTAGGAAGAGTAAAGAGTGCGCTTTGTTTCCGGTATTTGTAACGGGTAAGCGACCATTCAATAACTTAATGTATTGGTTCATAAAAGCCACTTTTTAAACCTGTTCAATTATCCAGTTTTTACTATCTGCTCATCAGGGTGTTGTATGAAGATTTGATATCAGTTTAAGAAAAAAAAGCCCGAGATTGTCGGGCTTTTTAAAACATCAGGTAATGCTAAACAACTGTCTCGTCGCTGATTACAGCATCCGGTGCGTTCTTCATTACCGATTCAATACCGTTGTTGCATGCGGCTTCAGTGGTGTAATTCTGGCTCACGCCAATCACCTGTCCGTTGGTGGCTTTGAGGTTGAATCGGAATGCACCGCTCTCGGTTGTTTTTTTGTCGAAACGGGCCATTTCCTGCGAGTTCTTTTTTACTGACTCTACTCCGTTGAGGCAAGCAGCTTTGGTTGAATAACCTTCGCTTGACAAAATTACCTGGCCGTTTCCGGCAACCAGGTTGAATTGAAATTCACCATTCTTGCGGGTGGTGACTACAAATTTACCCATGATTAATTGGTTTTAATTAATTGGTAATACATTGGTTAATTAATGGATTGAGGATTAATTCCTACAATGCTTATCAGTTACCGGCATCCGAACTTTAACTATCAGAAAGTGTGCCGGAATTGATGCCTGCAAATTATTAAATTTCGTGAATGAATTACTTGCTTTCTCCTTTTTTGCATG
>DAONEL010000238.1:0-1808 GCA_035403045.1 Bacteroidales bacterium | reverse complement strand
TGAGATACTGCACCAATGAATTGGGGTTCATGGCGGTAAGGCTGTTGAAGAAAGGATTTTTCATGCTGCGCTATTGTGTAGTGCAGCAAAATTAGGAAGTTTTTGGCATCCTTGCCAGAAGTTCTAAGTAATTCACGGAAATGGAAGAAGTCGAAATGGAATAACCGCCAGTTTACACTGCAGGATCAGCGCCCTTTACTTTCCCAAGTTTCAAGCAACTGTTGTGCCGCCATATAAGCGCTCAGTTTGCCGGTGGCAAGTTCATGTTCAAGTACATGCAGCAGTTTCCTGATCCCTGGATCATGGTAAAAGCGGTCGTTGAGATGCTGCTCAACAGCCTGGTGCATGGTGAAACGTGCCTGTTCAAGTCTGCGCTGCCCAAAATAACCGTTTTCATGGGTGAGAGCAAGGTATTTCTCAATGGTTTGCCAAACTTCAGGAATGCCGGATTTGGTATATGCCGAACACGACTTTGCCACAGTCGTCCAGCCCGATTCAGCCGGCGGGAAATAATGCAGCGCGTTTCGCACTTCAGCTAGGGCAATATTCACTTTGGTCAGGTTATCGCCATCAGCTTTATTGATAAAAACGGCATCAGCCATCTCCATGATCCCCCGCTTGATTCCCTGCAGCTCATCGCCGGCGCCGGCAAGCATCAGCAACAGGAAGAAATCAACCATAGAATGAACTGTGGTTTCACTTTGCCCGACACCTACCGTTTCCACCATGATTGTATCAAAGCCAGCCGCTTCACAAAGGATAATGGTTTCGCGGGTTTTGCGAGCCACCCCTCCCAGCGACCCTGCCGAAGGTGAGGGGCGGATAAAGGCATTTTCGCTGGCCGAAAGCTCTTCCATGCGGGTTTTATCGCCCAGTATGCTCCCTTTCGAACGGCTGCTGCTTGGATCGATGGCAAGGATGGCCGGTTTGCGGCCGAGCGATATCAGGTGCAGCCCGAAAGCTTCGATAAAAGTGCTTTTGCCCACACCCGGCACGCCGGTAATGCCGATGCGGACCGATTTTCCCGAGTGAGGGAGACATTTTGCAATGATTTCCTGTGCCACTGACTGGTGTTGCGGCAGCGAGCTTTCGATCAGGGTGATGGCTTTGCTGAGGATGGTGCGGTTGCCCGAAAGAATACCAGAGAGGTAATCTTCAACTGAGAGAAGCGGGCTTTTTGTCTTCCTGAACCTGGAAGCGGCCACCTCGTTTACCACGGGAGGCTGTTCTATGCCTTCGTTTACCCTGAGTGCCGACCTGAATGGTTTTGCCGAACTATCCATGTGTGATGATTCTTCTGCTTGAGCAAAGGTAAGCAAATATAGATGTTTGGGAACTAAGCTATCAATAGCCGGCGCCGGTTTAGTTCCTCCCTCGCAGGAATGAAGGGTTGAATTCTTTGTGTGTCTGTATCAGTTAGCTGTGGCACAAGGTGACACGAAGAAGCCACGAAGTTTCACAAAGAATTCAGGGCTGAGGTCACTTATGAGGCAGAAACGTATTAGACTTTCACAGATTCTGCAGAGCAGAAATATCATTGGTGAGTTTCACAAATTCAGCAATTGACAACTGCTCGGCACGTTTGCCTGCAAATTCACCATTGTAAATAACGAGAGGCTTGAGGGCATTGTGAAGTGTTTTGCGGCGCTGGTTGAAAGCCGTTTTTACCACCGTGGTGAAAAGTTTCGGGTCGCAGCCAAGGTCCACGGTGCTGTTGCGGGTGAGTTTGACCACAGCCGAAGTTACTTTGGGCGGAGGAACAAAAACCTGGGGAGGAACAGTAAAAAGGAGTTCAATATCATACCAGG
>DAONEL010000237.1:0-1843 GCA_035403045.1 Bacteroidales bacterium | reverse complement strand
ATACAGTAGTTAGTACTGATAGTACTGGCTATCACTTCATTTCGAGAATGGTTGATGCCGCCCCGGCTGTAAAAGTTACCACCAGGCCCTTTAACAAAGGCTTATGTCTTTCACCATTGGAACTGATCACCGGCAGGATATCCGGCCTTTCAATCACTCCGGAAAGCGGTGTGCCGGGAAGCGGTTTTCAGGTGGTTAACCGGGGAATTAATTCCCTTTACTATGATAGTTCCCCGCTTATCATAGTTGATGGTGTGATTACTGCTGATGAGATTTTGAACCTGAATCCGGGAGATATTGAAAGCATTACTGTGATGAAAGACGCTATGGCTGCATCCATTTATGGAGAACAGGCAGCCAATGGTGCCATTATCCTTAAAACGAAAACAGGCAGTAAAGAGGTCAGGGTTAATTACACTGGTAAAGCTGCGTTTTCAGCTATCGCCAAAAAGATTGATATTTTTTCTGCTGAAGAATTCCGCCGGCTTATTATGGAACGATATGCAAACAATCCAACGGCTATCGGCCTTATAGGAAACGCAAGTACCGACTGGCAAAAGGAAATATACCATATTGCTTTAGGGCAGGATCATCATATTGCCGTATCAGGTTCAGTCAAAGGAATTCCGGTCAGAGGTTCCATCGGGAGAACTGACCAGGGCGGGATATTAAAAACATCATCTTTCAACCGGACTTCGTTTGCCTTTGCAGCCGATCCCAAACTGTTTGGCGATCATCTGAAGATTGGCCTGAGGTTACAAGGGACTCATAATAATGATCGCATCGCCAACGAAACCGCCGTTTACAATGCAGTACATTTCGATCCTACACAGCCCGTTCATAATTCAGGTGACTATGGTGGCTATTTTACCTGGACTAACGGCAACGGCCCAAATCAGGCAGCTCCGGCTAATCCGCTTGCCTTGCTGGAGTTGACGGACAACAGCCAGAAAACAAACAGGATCATCGGGAATCTTAACATAGATTATGCTTTGCATTTCTTACCCGATATGAAACTTGTTCTCAATCTCGGGGAAGACAGCTACACAGCCGGAAACAGCCTTACCTATGATACAGCAGCTTCGTGGACATACTATTACGGCAAAGCTATAAGCCAGAAGTCGGATAAGACGAATCGCAACAGGAACCTGGATTTTTACCTGAACTTTAAAAGAGATTTCAATCATTTCGTCAGCAATATTGACATCTCGTTGGGATATTCAGTTTTAAGCAATTTTACATCAGTTGAGCATTACCTGACCAGTAATACTTCTCCTGGAGAAAATCAGGAATATACCCGCAACTCATTTACCAACAATCAGAATGCACTGTACACGAGACTTAACTTTTCGCTGTGGGACAGGCTGACGATAAATCTTTGCGGGAGGCAGGATGCAAATTCAAGGTATGCTGTATCTGACAGGAAACAGCTATCCTTCATCGGTCATCTTGAGCTGAAAACACTGAGCAAAAGCCATAATAATGATAACAACTTACTTACGGAGATCAACCTGGTAGCTGGCTATGGCAATACAGGCTCTTTGTCGTCGTTGCCTGTCGGTTTCAACTATACTTTTGATGCCGGTCTGAAACATGAAAAAGTAGTATCAGGCAATCTTGGCCTTAAGTTTGGGCTGCTTGGCAACAGGATTAACGGATCAATAGAATGGTATTCCAGGACAGGTGACGACCTTTTGGTTATGTTACCGGTGCCAGGCAATAATTATATGCTTACCAACGGGGCCAAAATAAGGAATCGCGGTGTGGAGATGACATTAAATACCAACCTGTATCAGAGCAATAAACTGCGATGGGATTTCAGTTTCAACCTGGCTGCCAACAG
>DAONEL010000236.1:0-1881 GCA_035403045.1 Bacteroidales bacterium | reverse complement strand
CCCCTTGCCGGGCAATATACACATGCCGGCAATTCGAACCAGGCCGCAGGCCAACCACTTTACGACGGGCTGCAGTCCAACTGGGTAAAGGAAACTATACTTCTGAACGACTATCTTGGCAAAGATGTGTTATTCCGTTTCACGCTCAGATCGGATGCCGGAGAAGTTGCCGATGGTTTTTATTTCGATGATTTCAAAGTAAGTATCCTGCTGGACCCGACGAAAGCAGAGAACCACCCGAACAATACATTTAACCTGTTGGGCATTCCTTATCCAAATCCCGCAAACGGTTCGCTGACAATCCCCTTCAATTTGCCGGCGGCTTCACAGTCGTTCATTAAAATCTATTCCAGCCAGGGAAAAATGATAAAAACCATTCCTGTTAACAATTCGGGTGACGGCCTTAAACTGGATGTTAGCAACTGGCCTGAAGGCATGTACCTGATTAAACTTGAAAGTGACAATTACCCGGTCGAGGTCAGGAAAGTGATGATAAGGTAGCCTGACCAGCGCTGATTTCCTCTCAGTAAGATGGAGGGATGAACGGATCAGCGGGTTTTGACTGCATATCCTTCAGCCTGTATATGAAGAAGTAAAAGGCCGGTTTGCCACCGCGTACAATGGTTATCGTATCGGGAGTTGAAACCTGTCGGAAATATAGGGGTTTCAGCGTGGCCGGCGGCCTGAAATCACGGCTTGATGTAATATACCAGGCATCGCTGTTGAGCCTGAAGCCTCCGTGGAGCCTGTTCACAAAAGCATACTGGTGAATAGCGCTCAGAGGTCCGGCAACCATCACATAACGGCCAGTCGGCCTGGCAGCATAATACTCCAGGTTAGCAGCCGGAAACCACCTGTAACTTACAATGGGTGCTCCGGCAGGCATTTCTCCTGAGGACTCGTATTTCGCTGTTACAGCGGGAAACTGTTTCTGTAATGACCTCCATCCATAGAGTTCAAGCGATATATCTTTCTCCCCTTTGCGGGTGATTTCATTGCTCTCACCCGGCCAGGGAATAATGCCGGTAGTAATCTGGACAATGCTTATCGACAAAAGGATTGCTAAAAACAGCAGCGAAGCCAGTATAGTTTTGGGGAAATACCTGTCGCTTTTCGAACGAATCCACAGTGCGGCGAGCGGGATCAATGTCATGTATCCCGGGCCTGACCAGTGTGGTAGTGTGTTTCTGAAAAGAGAAACAATCCAGAAAATAACGATAAGCGGCATCCCTGCCCATTGAAGCACCCGAACACTGTCAGAATTTGCCGCTTCATGTTTGCGGCGAAATACTGCCACAAGGGCCAGGATGATTATTACCAGGTTGACCGGGTTCGAATAGAGCAATTCTCCACCGAGTTCGGTAATCAACGAGCTGAAATTCAATAAATGGTCAGCCACTGCAACACGCTCACCATGAAAGGTAAAACTGATGAAAGAATTGGTAATATTCCAGGCAATCACCGGTAAGAAAATAAGCAGAGCCAGCAGGTTGGCTGCGTAAAACTGCCAGGTAATCAACCACCTGCGGTTACGGATTAAGATGATTATAAGCATTGCCAGCCACAAAAATGCAGTAGTGTATTTCGAAAGCATCCCCAATCCCAGCAATAGTCCGGTGAAGAGCATTTTCCGGCGGCTGCCGGCAGTAAGTTGCCTGTCAGGAATCACATCGATCATAAGCCTCAGCGCAGCCAGCCAGAAAACTGTCTGGGGCGAATCAGGCAGGATGAAGGTTCCTGCAATGATGAAGCAATATACTGATGCCGTGTATAGTAATGCCGCGTACCATCCGGTGAGATCATCCCTGAGTTTTCTGCCAATGCTGAATATCAGCAGAATATTTACCGACCCGGCTACAACAGCGGCCAGCCTGACGAAAA
>DAONEL010000235.1:0-1886 GCA_035403045.1 Bacteroidales bacterium | reverse complement strand
AAAAGCCTCACCGAAGCGTTTCTCAGCTTTTTCAACTTCCTTGTCAATCTTGTCCTGCCATTTGGCCATCTGGTCCTCAATGAGCACATCGGCGCGGTAACGCTTCTTTGAATCTTTGTTGTCGATCAGCGGGTCGTTGAAAGCATCCACATGGCCCGAAGCTTTCCAGGTTGTCGGGTGCATGAAAATGGCCGCATCAATGCCCACGATATTCTCGTGATGCTGCACCATGGCTCTCCACCAGTATTGCTTGATATTATTCTTGAGTTCAACGCCGTTCTGCCCGTAATCATAAACGGCGCTTAATCCGTCGTAAATTTCGCTCGAGGGAAATACAAACCCATACTCCTTGGCATGGGATATGATTTTTTTGAAAATTTCTTCGTTCTGTGCCATGCGGCAAAGGTACGGAAAAGTGGCAAAGCTGCATCATGGGTTGAAGATGCGCATAGGAACATTCATGATGGGGAAATAGAATTAATTCGCTGACCGAAATGCCGGGAAGTACTACCTTTGCCTCATGATAGCCATCGATAATACCCTCATTTCCGACGATATCCGCGACATATGTTTCGTCTGCGACCTTGAAAAGTGCAAAGGCGCCTGCTGCGTTGAAGGCGATGCCGGGGCGCCGCTCGAGGAGGATGAAATATCCATCATCGAAGATTGCCTTGATGAAATAGAGCCTTATATGACGCCTGATGGACTTGAAGTGGTAAAGAAATCAGGCGTTTTTGATTACGACATGTTCGGGCATTTCGTCACCCCGCTGGTCCACGACCACGAATGCGCTTTTGTATATTTCGAAAACGGTATCGCTTTTTGTGCTATCGAGAAGGCCTTTCACGAAGGGAAAATCGATTTCCAGAAACCGGTTTCATGCCACCTGTATCCGGTAAGAGTCAGCGGACATAATGACTTTTCAGCCCTCAACTACCACGAATGGCATATCTGCCATGAAGCGCTCAGGAAGGGGAAAAAGAACAATGTGCCACTTTATGTTTTCCTTAAAGAGCCGCTAATCAGGAAGTTTGGAGAAGAATGGTATCTGCAGCTGATGGAATCCGTTAAGAAATAGGAAACAAGCCCGGGCAAAACACTTCCCATAGCCATTCAGGCATACAGCAATCATTACTGACTGAAAACGTATTAGTTCTGCACTGATGTGCGGAATCAGCAGGAGGCCATATTAGACAGCCGCAGTGCCGGCCGCAGCTTTGGCAGCCGCCAGTGCCGAAAGTTCCTTATCAATATGGAACAAACCACCTGCATCGTTACCAGCCAGTTTCATCTTGTCGAGAATGCCATGAACGGTGCTCTCTTCTTCAATCTGCTCAGTGATGAACCATTGCAGGAAACTGCCCGTGGTATAATCCTTTTCTTTGAGCGAAACTTCGTAGAGCTTATTGATTTCGGAGGTAATGAATTCCTCGTGTTTCAGCACTTTTTCAAACAGGTCGGACAGTGATTTATAATTGGCCGTAGGATTATCGAGTTCCAGCAGGACGCTGTGTCCGCCACGGTCGTTCAGGTAATGGACAAACTTAAGCATATGCAGGCGCTCTTCATCGGTCTGCCTGTAAAGGAACTCAGCAGCACCCGGATAGCCTTTTGCCTGGCACCAGGAGGCCATGGCCAGATAAAGACGGGAAGAATGTTCTTCGTTCTTGATTTGATTTACAATCGCTTTCTCAACAGTTTTATTGATCATGACAGTGATTTTTTAGGTTATATATTCTATTAACACAAAATGATGATAATTGTATTTCGTCTGGCAAAAATAAAGATTTTAACGCGGGGTGGTCAATTATATTAAAACGGATAATCCAAATCCCTGGTATCTTTTTGAAACGGTTTATAATTCTCAGGATGTGCTATAAATTGAA
>DAONEL010000234.1:0-1923 GCA_035403045.1 Bacteroidales bacterium | reverse complement strand
TATTGGTGAAATCTCAGAAGAAGATCAGCGGAAAGCAAACAATTGATATGCCTGGCCTCAGAAACGGGGTGTATTTTGTGAAGTTATCAGAGAACAACGCATCTGTTACCCGTAAAATCTTGGTGCTCAACGATTAGTCGTTCCGGAATTTAAAATCCAGATAATCTGTCACAGAAGTGTAGATTTGGAAACTGGAAACTGGAAACTGGAAATAGGCACTTGGCACCTGGAACTTGGAACCCGGCACCCGGAACTCAAACGGCTTTTTCTATTTGCCATTATCCCAACACCCAACACCCTAAACCACAACTGAATGACAACTGAATGACCATTACACCCGGCACCTGCCCCTTTCACACAAGCCTCCCCAAGGCTACGCACTACTTCAACAGCTCCTTCACAATATGATCTTCTTTGATCCCTTCGGCTTCAGCCTTATAGTTTCTCACGATACGGTGACGCAGAATGGCATTGGCAACAGCCTGAACATCTTCAATATCAGGTGAATATTTCCCGCTTACGGCAGCATGGCATTTAGCACCAAGGATCAGGTATTGCGATGCACGCGGGCCGGCACCCCAGGTAAGATAATCATTTGCCCATGGATGGGCCGAGGCGGTGCCGGGACGGGTTTTTGAGGCCAGTTTCACAGCATACTGGAATACATTGTCGGCAACAGGAATACGGCGGATCAGCTCCTGGAAGTAAATTATCTCATCATGTTCCAGTATCACTTTCAGGTCGGTGGTATAACTGGCAGTCGTTGATTTTACAACCTGTATCTCCTCTTCAAAGGAAGGGTAGTCGAGCCAAATATTGAACATAAAACGGTCGAGCTGGGCTTCGGGCAGGGGATAGGTTCCTTCCTGTTCAATGGGGTTTTGTGTAGCCAGAACAAAGAAAGGTTCTTCAAGTTTATGGCTCACACCGGCCACTGTCACAGCTTTTTCCTGCATGGCTTCGAGCAGTGCGCTCTGCGTTTTGGGAGGCGTGCGGTTTATTTCGTCAGCAAGGATAATATTCGCAAAAACAGGTCCTTTAATGAACCTGAACTGACGGCTTTCATCAAGTATTTCAGTCCCGATAATGTCGCTGGGCATCAGGTCGGGTGTGAATTGAATGCGGCTGTACGAAAGTCCCAGGACTTTGCTCAGCGTGTTGACCATGAGAGTTTTGGCAAGGCCCGGAACACCAACCAGCAGCCCGTGCCCTTTGCTGAAAATGGCAATCAGAAGGTTCTTAACCACCTCGTCCTGCCCGATGATAACTTTCCCTATCTCTTTACGAAGTTCGTTATATTTTTGTGCGAAAGCATCAAGGGCTTCGGAATCAGACTTATAAACATTCATACTCACAATAAAGTAATTACGGTTTTATGAACTATGTTACTGGATAGTCGCAGGGAATCATTAACGCCTGTTCGTGACGTTTTGTTTACTGGTTCCAGTCGTATTGGAACTTACAGGACTTGTAAGGGTCGTCAATCCTGAGATACGCTGTTTTTGCCTTATCCTTTATCCATTTGGCCACAGCTTTCCCTTTCTTTTCGTTCAGCGCCCATTCCTGTATCTGGTTGTAGTCGTCCTGCAGGTTTGCTTTATGCGGTTGTGTGCGTGAAATAAGTTTCAGTATGCGATAGGCGGATGTACCATCTTCGGTAGTGTAAGGAACGGCTCCGGAGAGTTCGCCCGGTTGAAGCTTGTCAACGACAAAGAAAACTTTGGGATCGAGTTGATCGGAAGGGAAAGTGGAGTTGTTGGAAGCAGGGTTGATAAGCAGTCCGCCGTTTACCTTGCCCGGATCATCGCTGAACTTTAGTGCGGCTTTGTCAAATGAAATGCTGTCTTTGGTTATCAGCCCGGCAATGCTGTCGAGATCGTTTTTGGCACGCACAAGGTCAAGTGGCGATACTTTGGGGATTAT
>DAONEL010000233.1:0-1970 GCA_035403045.1 Bacteroidales bacterium | reverse complement strand
CGGGCAGTATTTGCTTCGGCCTGGCTGCCAGCGAGATGAGGATGTAGAGGATGATAATAAGCGGTATGGCGGTATACCTTAATGCGATCAGCAGTATTACCGAGGAAATGATGATGATGTAACGGATATAGTTCTGCCGCCACGCCAGGTTCCTGAACTTAAATGAATACAGCGGAATTTCGGAAACCAGCAAACCACTGAAAACGATGACCAGCAGAGCCAGTATCCACCAGTTCGAGAGAAAGGCTGCCACAGGAGCATAAGCCGGGTGATTCACACTTTGCATGATGATGAGCGGAAACGAACCAAAGAAAATGGCATTGGCAGGTGTGGGAACTCCCAGAAATGATTCAGTCTGGCGGGTATCAATGTTGAATTTGGCCAGTCGCAGGGCCGAAAACACCGGGATGATGAGTGCAAGATAGGGGCAAAGGTTCGTTTGTCCGGCAAAACAGGCCGGCAGGTTGCTGCTTTGTTCCATGAGCTTCATTACGATAAACCCTGGCAAAACACCAAACGAAACCACGTCGGAAAGTGAATCGAGTTGCAGCCCGATCTCCGATTTTGCATGAAGCAACCTGGCCATCATGCCGTCGGAGTAATCAAAAACCAGTGCTATGGCCATGAAAAGCGCCGCAAGCTCGCTGTTACCGTTGAATACACAAACAATGCCGATGCTGCCTGCCAGAAGGTTCATGCAGGTAAGGAAATTGGGAATGTGTTTTTTTAAAGGCATGAGGCTCTTGATATGTGAACCGTAAAGGTACAATTTTCAGGATTCCCGGGATATTTCATGGCGACTGTTATAACGGCAGGAAACCAAGACCGGTGTTTTTTTCGGATGTGTATCAACGACAAATCCTGCTGTGGTGATTTTCAGCACCAAACTTTTGCGACATACAATTGTTTCTATATCTTGCTTTTAGCTTCAAAATGCAATATCTTTGTTTACAGTCAACCTTTTATTCATCAAAAACCGGACAAACAATGGATCAGCTTAAACCTTTAGAATCACTGGGATACATCCTTAAGAAAGAGAAACTGGCAAGCCTTGCTTCGGAGATTAATTTCAGGGAACTCATACTCGAGGACCTCGATCAGTACCCCGGGTTTTACGACCAGTTTTTTATTCCGGCCAACGAAAACGAGAAGCGTCCCAGGTCGATATTCCTGATCCTGAAAGAATTTGACATCTGCCACGAAGACCAGTTTATCCGCATGACGGCGGAAATCAAGCATAAACACAAGATTGGGTTTGATGCGGCGCTGGGAAACCTGCAGCTTTTCAACCAGCAGGCGCCGTGCATAAGGGTTTTCATGGACGACTACGCACAAATCCCTGAACTGCTGGGGCATTACAGGCATATGGGAATTCATTTTCAGCCGCATACTAAGGTGGCGCCATTTCAGAGCCTTATAAAACTCAAGAAATTCTTCCTCATGGAACCCATGGCCGAAGGCATATACAAGTCAGTTGACCAGGACGATATTTATTACTTCGTAGTTCCCGCCTACCTCGACTGGAACGATTTTGAAAAGATAACCGTGCAGATTCGCAACAACTGGTCGAACAAGATTTATGACGCCGCGCAGGTTTCGCTATACGATAAAAGCGGCATGATTGAAATGGTGAGGATTTTTGACCTCAAAGCCGACCTTGAGAAACTTACGTATCTCAGGAAGAAGTATTCCATTGAAATTGCACGGCTGTAAACGGCAAAAGCTCCGTTATTCCCAGGTATGAACCAGGACAAATTCCGTAGGTTACCGCGTATTGAGCAGATGCAGATGCTGTTCGACGAAGGCCATGAACTGGCAGGCAGGATCTATCTGTTTTTCAGTGTGCGCCTGTACTCGCTTCACGGCTTTTTTGTGGAGGTATGGTATCATCAAACCACCAACCGCATCGACCGCATCATCGTTATTAATTCGGATGATGTGCTGACACTTTACGAGAACCAGATAAATAT
>DAONEL010000232.1:0-1973 GCA_035403045.1 Bacteroidales bacterium | reverse complement strand
CGTTATGGTGTTCAGTACAGGTGGGATGCTTCACCAAAGTCATTACAGGAACGTTTCGGGAACACGATCTCTAATTCGCAGAACTGGCAGTTTAATGGCAATGCAAGGATGACAGCCCTTTATAACAAAGTTCCGTTTCTGAAAAAAGCAGCAGATTTCAATCAGAAGCAGGGAACAATGAAGAGCCCGGGACCGCCGTCGCGAAAAGGCATGGAAGGCCAGGAAAAGGAACAGGAAGACACCCGGAAGAAGCCGGCTAAGAAGGAAGACACTGCGGCTGCAGCCGATACAACCGATACAAAGCCTAAAAAGGACTATCTCAAAATTGTTGGCAACGGAGCGTTGGGTGTTATAATGTCGCTCAAGGATGCGTCGCTTACTTACAATTCAACCAGCGGTATGACACTTCCCGGTTTTAAACCCGAGGCAGGCCCGCTGGGCAATTACTGGAAAAGCGATGCTCCGGGCATGGGATTTATTTTCGGAAGCCAGAAGGATATCAGGCAGCTCGCCGTTGACCGTGGCTGGCTGAGTACCGACTCAACCCGTGTTGATCCGTATCTTGAGCGTTCAACCAATTCGTTGACGGCCAGGGCTAACCTGGAACCATTCCGCAACATGAAAATAGAGCTGACTGCCGACAGGAGTTATGTTTCAAACTACCAGTCGTTCTGGAGGGCAAACAGTAACGGAATTTTCAGGAATACCTCTGAACAGGAAAGCGGCAATTACAGCAGCTCCTTTATCATCTGGCCTACGGCATTTGTGCGCGACAACAAAGCGAATGAAAATGCCACCTTCGAGAAAATGCTGGAGAACAGGAACATAATCGCTTCGCGCCTTGCGGCTGAAAATCCTAATTCAACCGGCGCTGTTGATTCAGTTGGCTTCCCCAGGGGTTACGGATCAACCCAAAGCGAAGTACTTCTGCAATCCTTCCTTACCACCTATACCGGAAGAAATCCTTCAACTGCAAGGCTCAAAACCTTCCCTGCTGTGCCTCTGCCAAACTGGCGGCTCACTTATAACCTGCACCAGGGTATAAAAGTGCTGAGGCAGTATTTCCAGTCGTTCAATATCACCCATGCTTATCGTTCGGCTTATACTGTGAGCGGGTTTAAGACCAATCTTAAGTACGATGAAAACGACAATTTCCCCGGTTTCGCTGCAGCCCTCGACGACCTGGGTAACTATATTCCAAACAAATACATGGATGTTGTCACACTCACAGAGCAATTCGGGCCGTTCCTGGGGATAGAAATGACGATGAAGAACAGCCTGATGACGCGTATCGAATACAAAAAGACGAGAAACCTGTCGCTGAGTTTTGTCAACAACCAGCTCACCGAAGTTCGCAGTAATGAACTGGTAACCGGCGTTGGCTACCGGTTCAAGAATATCAGGTTTAATGTGCGTTCGATGAACGGAGGCCCAAAGAAACAATTGAAAAGTGACCTGAATGTAAAACTCGACGTTTCGGTGAGGGACAATAAAACAGTGCTTCGCAGGATTGAGGAAAATAACAACCAGATATCAACAGGGGCCATGCAGGTATCAGTCAATGCCTCGGCTGACTATATGGTGAGCCAGAAGCTGGTTATCAGGTTATTCTATGAATCAACCATCACAAATCCGCACCTCGAATCACAGATTCCAACCTCTACCACAAATGCCGGCGTTTCGTTGCGATTCACACTCACCCAGTAGCCGGGAGCAGGCCTGAAAAAGCCACCTGAATTCAGCAGCTATTCAGAATAGTTCTAACTTATTTAACACAGGGCGTCCGAAACGTTCCATTTTTTTACATTTGCAGGACAATATAAAAACGATACCAAAATGAACATTCCCGGGAATCTACTTTACACAAACGATCACGAATGGATTAAAATTGATGGCGGCGAAGGCATCGTCGGAGTAACCGATTTTGCCCAGCATGAGCTTGGCGACATTGTTTTCATTGAAGTTGACACAGT
>DAONEL010000231.1:0-1992 GCA_035403045.1 Bacteroidales bacterium | reverse complement strand
GGAATCGTCTTAGCACAGGATGCAAGGGTTAAACTGGCACGGCTGCTCGCGATCAAAGGCATCACCGGCGAAATTCCCTATCCTGATATCAGCACCAAAGCCAAAGCACAACAGTTTATAGGCCTCGATATGGCAAAGCTGAACGCCGAAAAAGCCGAATTCAAAAAAATAGTCCTGCCCGAATGGGTGAGGATTGCGGCGGAAAGGGAAAGTAAGTATTAAAAGTCAACACCAGTATTAAAGAAATTGCATCCGAAGAATATTTCGGGTGCAATTTTTTAAGATTTTTATGACTTTTAAAATTACTGCATATTGTATTCTTGTAATTGAATAAACATCATTCTATGCCTGCATACACCCTCTCTTTCGAAGTACGAGATTACGAACTTGATTTCCAGGGAATTGTCAACAATTCCGTTTACCTCAACTACCTGGAACACACAAGGCATAAATTCATGTATGAACTTGGCGTTGACATTAAAGAGATGCACGACCGGGGTTTGGACCTTGTTGTCACGAGGATGGAGATGGACTATAAGCTATCGCTGCGAAGCCGCGATCAGTTCATGGTCACAGTGGAAATATACCCCGAAGGCAACCTCAGGATTGTATTTGACCAGAAGATATTCCGCCTGCCGGATGAAAAACTGGTGCTTGCAGCCAAAACCACCGGCGTATGCCTGCGCAACGGCAAGCCGGTGAGGCCGGGCGATGTGCCCGAGCTTCATAAATTCGGGTTTAATCTGTAAAGTTCAGTTTGCTACCTGCAATCGCAGCACAGGCAAGCAATCGTCAGCAGGGTTCACAACTGCGAACAAGGATCAGCTGACACGTCTGAAATGAATTATTCGGGATTCTCCGGGATATACTTAAGGCAGCTTTTTAAACAACATGTACCACGAAAGGTTACGGTAACCTTCGTCACCATTCTTTATGCTGTCGTAATAGTTGTAAGGGTAGGGGTAAGGCAGCAGCACTTCATCACCGGGCTTCCAGTTCACAGGGGTGAGAACGGCATGTTCCTTCGAGGTTTGCAACGCCACCAGCGTCCGCTTAAGCTCTTCCAGGTTTCTGCCCACATTGGAAGGATAAAACAGAACGGATTCAATCTTGTTGTCGGGATCAATGATAAACACGCCTCTTACGGTATGCCTCATATCAATGGTTGGGCTTAACATGCCATACATGCGGCTGATTTCGGTATTGCTGTCGTCGATGAGCGGGAAATCAAGCCTTGCCGGTTGGTTTTCACTGTGCAACAGTTCATTCATCGACCGTTCCCATGATTTGTGCAGCGAAATATCATCCGTTGAGATCACCGCCAGTTCAGCGCCCAAATCGCTGAATTGTTGCTGAATGATGGCCAGCTCAAGAATTTCGGAAGTACACACAGGAGTGAAATCAGCCGGGTGGCTCATGAGGATTTTCCATTTTTTTCCGTAATCGGAAGGGAAATGCAGGATTCCTTTCGTTGTTTGTGCAGTGAATGCAGGGGCATCCTCACCAATGAGCGGGATCCTGCTCACGGGAGCGCCCTGTGGCAGAGCGCTTGTTGAAGCAAACAACAGGAATACAATAATTATTACTAAACTTTTCACAGCAGATTTATTTTATGGTTATTCAAATAACAACTCCCCGCCCAGTTTGTTATGGCCGGCATGTTTCACTGAAAACCTGAAATTTAGAATCATGTTGCCTGGAGCAAAGAAATGGAATTCTGCATGTTTCAAACTACCCGGAAATGAATGCGATATTACACAAGCTCACGTATGATTATACTTTTGTCAACTGAATGATTTCTAAACAATTTGATGAAATTTTCAAATGCCGGTATTAATTAACGTTTGATTAACATAATTGATAATGAGATGTTTAACTTATTGTGATGAAAGTCCAACAAACTGATAACAGTAAATAATTGCCTGTGAATAGCCAGGGGTTTCCTGATGGTTATGCGGCCTTTTTCCCCCTTGCCATGGATGCAAAAACGCC
>DAONEL010000230.1:0-1992 GCA_035403045.1 Bacteroidales bacterium | reverse complement strand
GCCGACAAAATCATGAAAGTTTATGCTTCGGTGCTGGGAACATGCAGGAATGTGATCCCCGGAATGTATGTAAACGCTGACATTGAAACTGAAGGTGGCGAAGTGGCCGCTCTGCCTTCGGATGCTATCGTGAGTTTCGACGATAAGGATTACCTGTTTATCTACCTGAGAAATAAGGAGGAAGATGGAAAGCCATTTGCAGAATACAGGATGTTGGAAATACATAAGGGAGTCTCCGACAACGGCTTTACTGAGGTGATACTTCCCCCGGAAACTGATATCAGGACCATGAAAATTGTCATAAAAGGAGCTTACAACCTGCTTTCTGCAAAGAAAAATGCCGGTGAAATGGCATGTTAATCGCCTGGTTTTTAATAAAATCAAACCTTTGCAGGCTTAATGAACGGCCTGCAAGGGTTTGTCATTTGTAATTGAAAACTCAATAGTGAGTAATTTTGCACCCGCGAATCCGGAACCACTATTTTGTTGTGGATCATGTAAGCCCAACTTATCTGACTACTGTTTGTTAACCTTATATTACTTCTTTCTTCTCAAGTATAAAGAAAGTAAGTCAAAAGGAACAGGGCAATTAAGGTACACTTGGATTTGACTAAATTGATTGATTATCAAATTATTACTTCTACCCATGAATGACCTTTTCACAAAACTCTCCAATAAAGACATAATTCTCCCCCGGCATATTACCGACCTCCTCAACAATTGCCGAAGCTTTACTGTTTACAACGATACCGATGCTTTAGTCGAAGCATCAATGGGAGGAAATGGCAATTACTTTGAGGTAAAATACGATATACCCGGCAAGGGCACCGTAACCGAAGCCATTATCCACAAGGTAAAGAACGGTATATCAGCAAATTTCACCGATCCTTACATGCGCCGTCGCGATCCCGATACAATGGCCATCGCTGATAACAAGCCCACTGATAAAGTAAGGTTTGCTGAAAAGTTCGGGTACGAATTCAGCAAGTTGCAGAACGAAACATTACAATGGCTTGCAGGGCAGGACCTTGCTGTTTTCTTTTTCTTTGCCGGACGTAAGGAGATAGGATGCGGCGGACTGGCTATTGCGCCAATGAATGCAGCATTTTTTGCACTAGGCCTTGCAATGCTGCAAAAAATCATTTCAACCAACGAATTGCCGGAGAAATTCAATGTTGAAAGCATTGTTTTCGTTGCACCCACATTCCGGCATACACATTTCAACGGCAAACAGATTGTTGTACACAATCGCACCGAAGAAGTGCATGAAGTCTATTCATACAACCTTTATCCCGGGCCGAGTGCCAAGAAAGGATTGTACGGCGTGCTGCTCGACAAGGGCGAAAAAGAAGGGTGGGTTACAACACACTGCTCAGCGGTGCAGGTAACAAGTCCCTACGATAATATCACGACTTTTATGCACGAAGGTGCCAGCGGAGGTGGCAAGAGCGAACTGCTTGGGCATATATTGCGTGAACAGGACGGGCAGGTGCTCATAGGTGAAAACATGCTCACAGGTGTAAAACGACTGGTTTCCATTCCTATGTTCTGTTCGTTCAGGCCTGTAGCCGACGACATGGCTCTATGCCATCCGTCGCTGAAGACATCCAACGGCAAACTCTCAATACTCGATGGTGAGAACGGTTGGTTTATTCGCGTAGATAGTGTGAAGGAATACGGCGATGACCCCATGCTTGAAAAACTTTCGATTGAGGCAAAAAAACCGCTGCTTTTTCTCAACATTGAAACAAAGCCAGAATGTACTGCTCTTATCTGGAACCATGTAGAGGATGCACCGGGCAAGCGCTGTCCTAATCCGCGAATCATCGTCCCCCGCGAAATAGTGCCTGGAGTTGTTGATGATGCGGTGAGAATCGATGTGAGAAGTTTCGGGGTGCGCACTCCTCCTTCGTCAAGAGAAAACCCGTCATATGGTATCATAGGTTTGTTCCATATACTGCCACCGGCCCTCGCCTGGTTGTGGCGGCTTGT
>DAONEL010000229.1:0-2059 GCA_035403045.1 Bacteroidales bacterium | reverse complement strand
ATTTATTACAAAAACGGCAAAGTGGTAAAAGCCACCTCAAGCATACAGTCGCGTCAGCAGGTTACTGCCATACTCGACAAAGAATTCGGCGTACCGGTAAATGCATAATTTGATGGAAGCGACCAGTCATTATGATGCAATCGTTATAGGCGGAGGTCCTGCCGGGCTTACGGCAGGCATCTACCTGTCGAGGGCCAGGCTGCGGACACTTATCGTGAACGAAGGCAGCGTTGGCGGACAGATGATACTCACGCATGAGATCGCCAATTACCCGGGTGTTGAAAGCATAAGCGGTTACCAGCTTGCCAATATTATGAGAAAGCAGGCTAAAAGCTTCGGCTGCGATTTCAGGAACAATGTGTCGCCGGTGGCCATGCAACTGGAAGGGGAAGTGAAAAGCATCACTCTGTCTGACGGGAGCGTTTACACTGCGGGCAGCATTATCCTGTCGCCGGGAGGGCGCCCGAGGACACTGGGCGTTGCCGGCGAGGATGATTTCAAGGGAAGAGGCATCTCCTACTGCGCTACCTGCGACGGTGACTTTTTCACCGGTAAAGAAATAGTGGTGGTGGGTGGTGGCAACTCAGCCCTCGAAGAAGCCGTTTCACTCACCAAATATGCCAGCAAGGTTACCATCGTTCATCAGTTCGACCATTTCCAGGCTTTCGAACATGCCATCGAGGAAGCCAGGAACCACCCCAGGATTCAGTTCATGATGGAGTCAGTGATCACTGCCTTTAAAGGAAGTGAAAACCTTAAAAGCGTTGACATTAAAAACCTCAGAACGGGAGAAACCGTCAATTTTAAAACCGACGGCGTATTTATCTTCATCGGCTATCTGCCGAACACTGAGTTTATCAAAGGCCACGTGGAGCTGAACAAATGGGGCGAAATTCTGGCAGGCAATGACATGTCGACCAGTGTCGAGGGTGTGTTTGCAGCCGGTGACAGCATTGCCAAACGGTTCAGGCAGGTGACCACTGCCGTGGGCGACGGCACAGTGGCAGCGCTGGCAGCCTCGGCCTGGCTCAACGACATGAAAGTCAAACAGAAAAACCTGGTTCACGCCGGTTAGTCATATCACCGGCTCAAAACACTTGATAACCCCTCACAGCCAATATGGAAAACATAGTTTCGCACAGCCAATTCATCAGTAAAGCTGAAAAATCAGGAAAGGCATTCCTGCTGCTGTACAAATCGGGAAACGAGCAAAGCCGTTGTGCTTTTGATGCCATGGCCGATGCTTTTGCCGGTGCCGGCGACACGGCTGTTTATGCTGCCGATGTAGCCGTTGTCCGCGATATACATCCAGTTTACGGCATTACCAGCGTGCCTTCGCTTCTCATATTTGAAAGCGGCAGCCTCACCTCGGTCATCAAAGGGTGCCAGGGAAGCGATTTTTACAAAGCCATGGCTGAGAATGCCATTTACAAGGCCAAAGCACAAGCCGAAGGCAAAGCGCCCAAAAGCGTAACCGTGTACTCCACCCCCACCTGTTCGTGGTGCAACACGCTGAAAACCTGGCTTCGCAAGAATAACATCCCGTTTACCGATGTGGATATCTCCCGCAACCACTCAGCCGCCGAAGAACTTGTGCGGCGATCGGGCCAGCAGGGTGTACCGCAAACCGATATCAACGGCGAGATCGTTGTCGGCTTCGACCAGAAAAAGCTGAAAGAACTTCTCGAAATACATTGAGAAACAATATTCGTATCATTTCCAAAACATCAAAAAGGAATAAATCTTAAAATCACAACATTATGAAAGAATTGCAGCCTGTAAATCAACAAGTTGTTATAGATATCACCATTCCTTCGAATGAACAAAGAACTGCCGGAGGCATCATTATACCTGACACCGCAAAGGAAAAACCCAAAATGGCGCCCATCGTGTGGATGAGCGTTATCGAGAATGCTGAAGCAAAGCCTGGCGACATGGTTTTATTCAAACCATACAGTGGCACCGAGGTGGAATTTGAAGGCAAAAAATACCTCATCCTTCCCTATGCCGATATCCTGGCAAAAATCGTTGAAACGGAAGAAATCTGATAAAACAACTC
>DAONEL010000228.1:0-2096 GCA_035403045.1 Bacteroidales bacterium | reverse complement strand
ACATTTCTCAGCTCGCGTATATTACCGGTCCATTGTATCTTCTGCAGTTCTTCAATAGCCGAAGGCTGCACTTTCAACAATGGGCTACCCTGATTGCTGCATATGTCTTTAACAAAATGGTCGACCAAAAGCGGAATATCTTCCAAACGCTGATTCAAGGAAGGCACTTCGATCAGGATCACGCTGATGCGGTGATAAAGGTCTTCGCGGAAATTCTTGTTGCTGATCTCTTCATTCATATTTTTGTTGGTGGCAGCAATTACCCTGACATTGACCGGAATATCTTTTTCACCGCCCACACGTGTGATCTTATTTTCCTGCAAAGCGCGCAGTACCTTGGCCTGTGCCGAAAGACTCATATCGCCTATCTCATCCAGAAAGATGGTGCCGCCGTCGGCCTGCTCAAAATCACCTTTGCGTTGTTTGATGGCGGAAGTAAATGATCCTTTTTCGTGACCAAACAGCTGGCTTTCGATGAGCTCTGAAGGAATAGCCGCGCAATTCACCTCAATAAAAGGATGCCCTGCACGGTTGCTTTTTTCGTGAAGCCAGCGGGCTACCAATTCTTTTCCAGTACCGTTTTCGCCAGTAATGAGCACGCGCGCATCCGTTGGGGCTACGCGGTCAATCATATCTTTGATCTGTTTGATGGCCGGTGATTCCCCTATCATTTCCCACGTTTTGCTGATCTTTTTCTTCAACACTTTTGTTTCACTGATCAGCGTAGATTTATCCATTGCATTACGAATAGTGACCAGCAGGCGGTTCAGTTCGAGCGGTTTGGCAATATAATCATAGGCTCCGAGTTTTAATGATTCGACAGCTGTTTCTATGTTTCCGTGCCCTGAAATCATGACCACCGGAGTATCGGTTTTGCTCAAAACAGTTTTCAGAACTTCCATCCCGTCCATTTTTGGCATCTTGATGTCGCATAAAATAACATCATATTTTTCTTTATCAACAAATTGCAGGCCTTCGGCACCATCAGGAGCATCGTCAACCTGATATTTTTCATATTCGAGGATTTCCCGCAAGGTATTGCGGATGCTTTTTTCATCGTCAATTACAAGGATTCGTGGCATTATTTGTTAGTTGATTGAGTTATTAGTTAAATGAGTTAATTAAGTTAAATGAGTTAATTAAGTTAATTGGGTTGATTGACTATTTAGTTTCAGGTTTGCAGGTTTGCAGGTTACAAGTTTCAGGTTACAAGTTTCAGGTTAGCAGGTTAGCAGGTTAGCAGGTTAGCAGGTTAGCAGGTTAGCAGGTTAGCAGGTTTAAAGTTTCAAGTTTTAGGTTTTAGGTTTTGCATTCAAACTATCTATTATATTATACTTTTAGTTTTCTGTATTTGATTCTTTTCGGGCCAATATCTCCGAGGCGTTTCTTTTTGTTTTCCTCATATTCTGAATACGTTCCTTCAAAATAATACACCTGTGAATCGCCTTCAAAGGCAAGGATATGTGTAGCAATGCGGTCGAGGAACCACCGGTCGTGCGAGATTATTACGGCGCATCCGGCAAAATTTTCGAGGCCTTCTTCCAGGGCACGTAGCGTGTTCACATCTATGTCGTTGGTAGGTTCATCGAGCAACAGTACATTGGCTTCCTGTTTCAGGGTAAGTGCCAAATGCAAGCGGTTACGCTCTCCTCCTGACAGCACCCCTGCCTTTTTGCCCTGGTCGGGTCCGCTGAAATTAAAGCGCGAAACATAAGCCCTGGAATTCATGGTACGGTTGCCGAGTATGATATTTTCATTCCCTTCAGTGATAACCTCCCACACATTTTTTTCCGGGTCAATTTCTACGTGAGCCTGGTCCACATAAGCAATCTTTACTGTTTCGCCTACTTTAAAAACTCCGGCATCTGGCTTTTCGAGGCCCATCATCAGGCGGAACAGGGTGGTTTTACCGGCACCGTTAGGGCCGATAACCCCAACAATGCCGCCAGGAGGCAACATAAACTCAAGGTTTTCGAATAAAAGTTTATCCCCGTAGGCTTTTGATACTTTTTTGGCTTCTATGACCACATCGCCAAGCCTGGGGCCATTAGGAATAAAAATTTCTAGTTTCTCATCTTTTTGTTTTACATCCTCGT
>DAONEL010000227.1:0-2216 GCA_035403045.1 Bacteroidales bacterium | reverse complement strand
GCATCGTAAAATGGTATGTGGTCAAAAACAGCGAAGACCTTATCGGCCGCAAAGTGGATATAGCAGGGCTGCACATCAATTATCTCAAATGGGCTGTGAAGATTGAAGATTTTACTATGTATGAAGTCAACAAAAAAGACACTTTCGCCAATTTTCATGAGTTGTACGTGAATTTCGACCCCTGGAACCTACTTCATAAAGAAATTGCTTTTTCCGAAATCCGCTTAGACAAGCCTCGGGTATCAATAATCTATGCCGACAGCGTCTTTAATTTCAATGATTTTCTTTCCCCGGGGGACACCGCTGCCACAGACACCATTCCTGAAGAAGAAAGCAGCGACACCCTGAAATACCTGGTAAAAAACCTCAGCATCGGCGGAGGCTACATCCGCTATGAAGACAAAACCATGAACACAAAAACCGAGTTGAAAGACCTGGGAGTGAAAGTCCCTGAAATATCATGGAACAGCAAACAATCCGACGTGGGAGTTGAGTTTTTGCTGGGCGAAGGTGGCGAGGTAGCCGTGGACGGGTCCCTGAATCAGGCCGCCGGAAAATACGCTGTCTCGCTGAAAACAAACAACATAGACATCACTCCCTTTGCAGGTTATGCCCGGCCTTTTCTCGATGCCAACATTACCAGCGGCCAGTTATATACCGACCTGAAAGTGGACGGCGAACTCGAGAACATTCTCAACATCATGGTTACCGGTGAAGCCGGTATAAAAAACCTGGCCATCACTGAGCTTGATAATAAGCCGTTTTGCTCATTTAAAGATATTTATGTCCGCATGGATTCGCTGGATATCGGCAGATCCAACTTCTGCATCGGCAAGGTGGTGCTGGACGAACCCAATATTGTGGCGGTGCTCGAAAAAGGCAATACTAACATTCAGCGGATACTGGCGCCCATCCTCAACGATACGGCAGCCTCCGCCGACACTACGGCAGACAGCATCGAAACTCATTATTCCATCGACAGCCTCGTCATCAGGGGCGGCAACATCGACTTCTCTGACCTTACGCTGAACAGGCCTTTTAATTTTGACATTAAAAACCTGAATGTCGCAGTAAGCGGATTCAGCGACCAGTCAAGCGACATACCTCTTGATTTTTCGATGAACCTCAACGGCCCCGCGACTTTTAAAGGAAAAGGCAACCTTGACATGGTTAATACGTCGAACATTGTTTTTAACGGCACCATTGCCAAACTCGACCTGGTTAGTTTTTCACCTTATTCGGAATATTATCTCGCGCGGCCGATCACCAAAGGAACTTTCAATTATGATGTCAAACTGAAAATGACACCCAACCTGCTCGACAACCTCAACAACCTGAAGCTGGCACAACTGGAATTCGGCAAAAAAACCAAAGACACCTCGGCCTATAAGCTGCCTGTGGCGCTGGCTTTGTATATTATCAAAGACCGTGAAGGGAATATCAAAATTGACCTGCCGGTTACCGGAAAACCTTCCGATCCCTCATTCAAACTGCGGAAGATCATATGGAAAACCCTGGAGGAATTTTTGCTGAAAGCCATCTCCGAACCTTTTGAAGCCATAGGGAAGTTGTTTGGCACCAATCCCGAAAGTATCAAACAGATACCTTTTGATTACCTGCAGGATAGCCTTAACGGCAATCAACGCGACAAACTTGATAAAATAGCTGACATCATCACCAAAAAGTCAGAATTGAGCTATACGTTCGTGCAAACCACCGATCCCGAAAAAGAAAAAGGCATGATCGCCGTTCAGGAAGCCAAACAACTGTTTGTTTCAAAATCTGTTCAGCCCGGCACCGACCCGGCATCCATAAAAATTTCAGCCTCAAAAGTGCCGGATGCCGACCCTGCCTTTCTGCTCTTTGTGGGTGTTGAAGGCGAAGACCACGGGAATCTGGTTAGCCGGTGCATGCAACTTGTTGGCAGCGAGAAGGTGGAAGGAACGTTTACCCTGCTCATTCAAAAACGTCAGGATCTGATTAAAAGCTATCTCGGCACCAAGGAGCTGCCTCAAGGGTCTGTGGCTTTTAAGATCACGGATTTCCGCAATATGCCCGAAGAAATGAAATCCCCGAAAGCTATCATCGAATTGAATGTGAAATAAATCATTTGGCGGTCGTTATTAATTACTAATTTTGCGGCCTGTAAAATTCAAAACTACTATGAAACAACTTATTGAATGTGTTCCCAACTTCAGCGAGGGGAACGATATGAA
>DAONEL010000226.1:0-2217 GCA_035403045.1 Bacteroidales bacterium | reverse complement strand
ACAACCGAATTACAACCGAATGACCATTAAATTGACAATTGACAGTGGACAATTTACAATGAATCAACCAACGAAACAACCACTGAATGACCAGACGTATAACAAAACAAGAACAGGTAACTCTTTTAACAACTCAACAACTCAACAACTCAACAACTCAACAGATCAACACCTCAACACCCGACTCACGCCGTCTTCTGCTCTTCCACCTGCATCAGCGCTTTCATGGCAGCATTTTGTTCAGCGCCTTTGATTGAATAGTCTCTGCCTTTTCCCGAAGCTTTTTTGTCGAGCAGCACTTCAACCACATACTGTTTGGTATAACCGTGCCCTACTTCGTTGAGGGTGACAAATTCAACACTCACCTTTTCGCGTTGTGCCCATTCAATGAGCCGGCTTTTGTAGTTAGTATTGTTATTTTCGAGCTGTTCGAGGTCGAAATGCAGCCGTATTACTTTTTCTATCAGCACTTTCCGGGTGAACTCATATCCCTGGTCAAGGTAAACGGCTCCAACCAGCGCTTCAAAGGCATCGCCTTTTATTGAGCGGTAAACATTATTGGAATCGGGGCTGGTTTGTATGAGGTTTACAATGCCGAGTTTCTGCGAAAGATTGTTAAGCTGGGCCCTGCTCACAATGCGTGAGCGCATTTCGGTGAGGAAGCCCTCGTCCTTGAGAGGAAATGTTTTAAAAAGATGATCGGCTACCACGGCGCTCAGTATGGCATCGCCGAGGTATTCGAGCCTTTCGTTGCTCACTTTCGCGCCATTGTTCAGCTCTTTGGCCACACTGCGATGTCGCAGCGCCAGTTTATACAAAAAAATATTCCCGGGGTAGAACCCGAAAATATTTTTAATGGCATCGAATAATGCTTTGTCTTCCGAAAGAGCCGCACGAAGCGGCCTGATTACCTCGAAACGCGGCAAGGTTACTCCTGGAATTTTTTGAAAATCAGTGATGCGTTATGCCCGCCGAAGCCGAATGTGTTGCTCAGGGCAGCATTCACGGTGCGTTGCGAAGCTTTATTGAAGATAATATCAACATTGTTCCCGATCTCTTCATCGTCGGTAAAATGGTTGATAGTAGGAGGTATCAGGTTATGATTGATTGCCAGTACCGAGGCGATAGCCTCAACCGCTCCGGCTGCACCAAGCAGGTGCCCGGTCATTGATTTGGTGCTGTTTACCGCGATCTGTTTAGCATGATCGCCAAACACTCCCGTGATTGCTTTTATTTCGGCAACATCGCCGAGTGGTGTTGATGTGCCGTGGGTGTTTATATGGTCTATCTCATGGATGGCCATTCCTGCATCAGCCAGCGCGGCACGCATGGAGTTCATGGCGCCTATGCCTTCGGGATGGGGTGCAGTCATGTGGTAAGCGTCGGCTGACATTCCTGCACCGGCAACTTCACAATATATCCTGGCACCACGGGCGCGGGCATGTTCGAGCTCTTCAAATATGAGGGCGCCGCCACCTTCTCCAATCACGAAACCATCGCGGTCTTTGTCAAAAGGCCTCGAAGCGGTATGCGGGTCATCATTGCGGGTCGACAATGCCGTGAGAGCATTAAATCCACCAACTCCGGCAGGATTTACAGGTGCTTCGGAACCTCCTGTCACAAATACATCAGCCTGGTTGAGCCTGATATAATTGAAAGCATCGATAAGGGCATTGGCCGAGGAGGCACAAGCCGATATGGTTGCAAAATTGGGTCCGCGAAAACCGTATTTGATTGAGATATGGCCGGCAGCTATATCGGCAATCATCTTGGGGATCATGTACGGGCTGAACCGGGGAGTGCCGTCGCCGGCTACATAACCTGAAACTTCATCATAGAATGTGGTCATTCCGCCAATGCCTGAGGCCCAGATAACGCCTACCCTGTCAGGATTAACATTATCGCTGATCAACCTTGCATCGTTCACCGCTTCATCAGCTGTGACCATGCCGTAGGCGGCATAGAGGTCAAATTTGCGTGCTTCCTTACGGTCGAAAAAATTCAGCGGGTCAAAATTCTTTACCTCGCATGCAAACTGAGTCTTAAACTTAGATGCATCGAAACGGGTGATGGGCCCGGCGCCACTGACCCCGGTTGCCAAACCGTTCCAGAACTCCGCAACGGTATTGCCAATAGGAGTCAGTGTACCAAGGCCGGTAATTACTACTCGCCTTAACTTCATCAAACGTGATTTAATTATTTCGCGTTGTTTTCGAT
>DAONEL010000225.1:0-2301 GCA_035403045.1 Bacteroidales bacterium | reverse complement strand
AAACTTGAAACATTAAACATTAAACATTAAACATCAAACCTCAAATACAAATGCCTGACAATAAAGTGCTTAAACTCTCAAACGACGTATCATGGGTGGGCGTTCTTGATCGCGAACTGGTCACTTTTGATGTAGTAATGCAAACCCCATACGGAACTACTTACAACGCATATTTCATCAATGCAGAGCGAAAAACGCTTGTGGAGACTGTGAAGGAGAAATATTTCGATGTTTTTCTCGAAAAGCTTAAAACGCTATGCGACCCGTCGGAACTCGAATACATTGTGGTAAACCACACTGAGCCTGACCACAGCGGCAGTCTGGGCCGCCTGCTTAAGCTGGCACCCAAAGCCAGGGTACTGGGAAGTGGCAATGCGATACGTTACCTGCGCGACCTCCTGGGATACGAGTTTCCGCACCAGCAGGTGAAAGACCAGGAAGTTATTGACCTGGGAAACAAAAAATTACGCATCATAGGAGCCCCAAACCTGCACTGGCCCGATTCTATCTACTCATACCTTGAAGAGGATAAACTCCTTTTCACCTGCGACTCTTTCGGGGCGCACTACTGCCACGAAGCCATGTTTGATGACCTTGCCGGTAACTGGGACGATGCCTTCAAATATTATTTTGATGTCATTCTCAAGCCTTTCAGCAAGTTCATGATTAAAGCCATAGAAAAGATCAGGCCGCTGGAAATCAGTGCCGTGCTGCCCGGACATGGACCTTTGCTGCGTTCAGACTGGAGAAAATATGTCGGTCTTTCGGAAAAGATGGCCCGTGAGGCGCTCTCCAGAAATACAAAACCAATGGTCTTCATCGCTTATGTATCGGCCTACCATAACACGGGCAACCTCGGAGTCAAAATCGCCGAAGGTGCCAGACAGGTAGCGGGAGTTGATGTGGAACTGCATGACATAGAAACCATGAGTTTCGACAAAATTGAACATTATATAGCGAACTGCTCAGGCCTTATTGTAGGGTCGCCGACCATCAACCAGAATATATTACTGCCTGTTTACCAGTTATTTGCAGCTGTTAACCCCATCCGTGAAAAAGATAAGCTGGCCGGCTCATTCGGTTCGTATGGCTGGAGCGGAGAATCAGTGAAGATGCTTGAAACCAACCTCAGAAACCTGAAGTTTAAGTTCTTCGGCGAAGGCGTTTTTACGAAATTTACACCGCATGAAGACGCCTTTAGGAAAGCCATCGATTATGGCCGGAGTTTTGCAGAATGCATGTTGTCTGACTTGAAAAAAGGAGAATGATATTGACAATACTCTTGTATCTTCCAAAACCTCAATATTGCTGAAAATGAAGACAGGACTTACTCTGAAGCTTAAGAGCCACAGGATTTGCGGAGTGATCATGGTCACGCTTTCGATGCTTCTGTTTACATCCTGCACTATTGAACACAGGCTGGCAAAGGAGTATATCAGGTCGGGAGGCGGTGAATCACTGCTGGTTGTCCCTTCAGATTTTCTATACAAAACAAATAATACTTACCAGGAGCCCGACCCGGTGAATATGATCAGTGAACGGGCGATGGATTCGGTCGGTTATTATAAAAGCACGTACCTGCAATACATCTCCGATTCGGTTTTCCTCGAAAAGTTCTATAATGCCTTCATCACGGAAATGGAGGAATCGGGGTATGACATTTACCTTCCCGCCGACAGCCAGACGTTCGACCGTGAATCAAATAGAAAATGGATAATACGGTTTGCCCAGCTTCAGCTTGAGGAAGAAAGCAGGAAACTTTACGAGGATACTTACGATCCCGAGGAAAACTACTATTACAAGGAGTATGACGTTTCTTCTGTCGGGATCAACAGCTGGACAGAGGTCTCGTTTTCAGGCTCACCTGATCAACAGCGGTTGCTCTACCTGAGCGGTTTTATAGAAGATGAATTTGAAGGCGGGTTCAACTACAACCATTTTGATGATAAGATGTACTTCAGCGATAAAACGTTGAGGATCACATACAACGACATTTATAGGATGGCTGTCGATTCCGGCAAGAAACATGCTGAATTACTGATCGATTACCTGCTCAACGATTATATCCGGCGTAATATGCCTCCCGGAACAACAAGGCTTTCAATTTTCCATTACGACAAGCGATTCCGGACTCTTACCAATGATGTTACCGAGCGGTTTGAGGTTTTAAGGTAGGGAAAAGGAGAACGTAGAACGGAGGACGGAAAATGGAGTAAGGAGGAAGTCTCGAGTTTCGTTACTTTAAATGCTTCTATGTGAACTCAGTGCCTAAGTGGTTTCCCTGTTTCCTTTTTCCTATTT
>DAONEL010000224.1:0-2417 GCA_035403045.1 Bacteroidales bacterium | reverse complement strand
TCATCAAACAATTCAATCCCGAAATCAAGTGTCTGCATGATGCGACTCAGCGCCAGTCCTACATGCCCTGCGCCAAAGATGTATAGTTTTGCGGATATGTTAACCGATTCAAGATACTCCCATTCAGCGAGGTCAGCCGAAATGTGGGTACGCCGCTCAAAAGTGGCCGGATCATTCACTAGCCTTATATCTTTTTGGGAAAAGCAAAGGTGGTAAGGTTTTACATGCAATGTGTTGTCAGCCAGCGTTTTGACCAGACCGAGATGTTCGTTACCCAGAGGATAGAAAGCTACAACCTGGCTGCCCGAACAGATCATTCCCGAGCGGTTTTCTTCAGCTTCGGGATTGTGATCCATCATCACTGAGTGAATAATGTTCACGTTATCAGCCAGTCGCTTTTTAGCATCTTCCACCATCCTGTATTCTGACAATCCGCCGCCAATCGTTCCAAGCAGTGTTCCATCTTCACCGACGGCCATCTTAAATCCTTTCCTGCCGGGACTGGAGCCTTCGCTTTCAATCACAACCATAAGCATTACCCGGTTACCGGCGTCGAGCCATTGGAAAATGTGTGACCAGATATTCATCAGATTTTAGAGTTGTTGCTGTTTACCATAAAGTGCCATCAGGACTTTTTCGGGTGTGAGCGGAGAATTAAATGCCGGAACATATTTAGGATTGAATGCCCTGATGGCTTCCTGAAGTGCAAAAAAGACGCCGATTCCATACATGAACGGCGGCTCTCCGATGGCTTTTGAACGCATGATAGCTAATTCAGGGCCGCTGGTTTGCAGGGTTTTACATTCAACAATTCCGGGTGCAGCGTAAATATCCGGGATTTTGTAAGCTGAAAGGCTGTCAGACAGTAACCTGCCTTTTTCGTTGTACCTGATTTCTTCCATCGTCATCCAGCCGATACCTTGCAGTATAGCGCCTTCAAGCTGGCCGAGGTTGATATCAGGGTTCATGTCGTTGCCGAAATCATGTACAACTTGTACGCTGTCAACCCAATACCTGCCACGAAGGCAGTCGAGGGTGACGGTGACTGCGGCCGTCCCGAATACATGGTAGGCGAAAGGATGCCCTTTTTCGCTGGCTTTATCAAAATAAATGACCGGCGTCGCGTAATGACTTGTCTGGCTGAGGCTTATGCGTTTCTGATAAGTAGCTGCAACCAGTTGTTCCCAACCGATGCCTGTATCCCTTTCACCAGAGAGGACCTTTTCATTCCTGAGGGAAATCTCACCTTTTTCGGTTTTGCACATTTGTGCAGCCGAATCCATGAGCCGGTCAAGTATTTCGGTGCAGGCAACATGCAGCGCTTTTCCGTTGAGGTCAGCGCCGGAGCTGGCAGCAGTAGGTGAAGTATTGGCAACGCGAGAGGTATTGGTTGCTTCAATCCTGATGCGCGAGGGTGAAACCGAAAAAGTATCTGCAGCTACCTGTTTCAATTTGGTATTCACTCCTTGGCCCATCTCAATGGCACCGGTGCTGATGCCGATGCTACCGTCCTGGTATATGTGGACCAGCGCCCGCGCCTGGTTCATTGAAGTGTTGGTAAAGGATATCCCAAAACAAACCGGCATTAATGCCAGGCCTTTTTTTGTGAAAACTGACTTCCGGTTATATTCAGCTATTTCAGCCAGTTTTTCTGAAATGTTGTAATGCGAAATGGTTTCAGCCCAGCATTCACGGGCATGTGAATGTTCGGCCACTTGTCCGAATGGAAATATATCCTGATCCTTCAGCAGGTTTGCCTGTTGTATTTTCCAGGCGGGAATGCCAATATTTTCAGCAGCCAGTGCAATAGCTGATTCCATGACGAACATCGCCTGTGGTGCGCCGAACCCCCTGAAAGCCGTAAAAGGCGGCAGGTTTGTCTTGCAACTGTATGCTGTGGCTTTTACGTTCGGGATAAAATAGCTGTTCGTAGCATGAAACAGGGTCCTTTCCATGATGGCCGGTGAAAGATCGGCGGCGGCACCCCCGTTTTGATAATAGGTCGCTTCGTAAGCCAGTATTTTCAGGTCTTCCGAAAGCCCGATCCTGAAATCGGAGCTGTAAGGATGCCTTTTACCGGTCATTATCATGTCGTCGTGGCGGCTGAGCGAGACTTTTACCGGTTTCTGCAAAAGGTGAGCCGCCAGCGCTGCCATCACGCTCCAGGCTGTCGCCTGGTCTTCTTTTCCTCCAAAAGCGCCTCCAAGCCTTCTAACATCCACTTCAACCCGGTTCATGGCAACTCCAAGCACACGGGCGATGGTTTTCTGAACAATGGCAGGGCCCTGGGTTGAAGAATGAACCTTCAGCGTGCCATTTTCCGATGGGATGGCATATGCATTCTGGGTTTCGAGGTACAGGTGCTCCTGGCTGCCGCTGTCAGCCCTCCCTTCGAAAATGTACTTGCACTTTTGCCA
>DAONEL010000223.1:0-2445 GCA_035403045.1 Bacteroidales bacterium | reverse complement strand
GATGAATTGGTTTCGCCCCTGCCGACGACCTGGCCATTCTTAATAATAGCACAGGTAGCACCTAAAACCGGCTGACTGTTGTTCTGAACAGTAACTGTAGTTGTGGTGCTTCCCACTGTGATGGCCTGTGAATAGCTTACATTCGGCGTAAAAGGATTATCAGTCCATACAGCCATGGCCGGATCTCCTAGAACATTGCAGTCGTAAAAACACCAGCGCAATGCACCGGGTTCCCATTGTCCCGGGGCGGTAACCCACGGCATGGTAGTAATTTTCGACTCCATGTGAGCACGGCCAATCCGGGTATAATGATCACTGAAAAGTGCATCCATAAATTCACGGTGCAGATGTCCTGACGGCCCTTCAGTCTGGCCTTCGTTAAACCATCCATACCGTGAGTTGCCAATAAATGCTGCAGCAAAGTTGTTGATGGTCACCATTTTCTCGGCAATACAGTCGTTGTAGTCAAATGCTCCGCAGAGGCAGCCATGTGTATAAACCAGGGTGAAATTGTGCGTTGTACCATTCAACTGGGAGAAATTGGCATTGGTAATATCGCTGTTGCTGAATTTCATCACATAGGTTTCGTTGGCATGCCCGCTGTGGTTAAGCATTGGGTTGCCCTGGTTGAGATGCGCCATCAGGTCACTGCTGCTCCAGTAGTTAACTTCGTCGTACAATTTGTCGAATGTATAGTTCTCAGGAATACCATTGGTAGTGTATCCGTTATCGTCATGATTCCCGATCAGCAGCTCAAGATATTGACTGCCAACTGTGTAAGGGCTTGAATAGAGTTCTTCTCCTGCCATCAGCACCTTACGCATTTCACCCAGCACAGGGTTAAACTGGTAAGAAACGCTCTTATTAATCATTGCGTTCAACTCATTAAGATTACTGAACGGCATACGGCCTACCGAGATGTCAGGAAGCAGGTCATCTTCACCCGGTTCGCCCCATTGGCTGTCGCCATCGGTATTCCAGTTTCCATCCAGTGCTGAATAATAGAGGTCTGCAGGAATATTTTGGTCCTGGTACCCGGATCCTGACTGCACATAACAGTAAAAACCACGGTGCGGGATCAACTCGTCATCGCCACCAAGTATTACGTGTTCAATTCCATTTTGCTGGTATTCATCAATGATGTAATTCCTTATTTTCTCCTGCAGGTCGGCTCCAGTGCCAGAGGCGCTGATGTCTTCAGTGGTGGCGACATGGCAAATGAGGCCTTCGGTGAGATAATGCGAGATGAGGTCGTCGAATGCATCACTGAAAGCGTTGGTAGTGATGATCAGCACCTGGTATTCATTGGTTGAAGATGTATTATCAGTGGCATAGGATGAGGCAGCAGACGGATTATCAACTGCACGCCTTACCAGGGATTCAATCTCGTTGTCCGACCGGAGGTTTTTCAAAGCTTCGGCACTTTTGGCTTCGTGAGCGGAATACACAGTAACTGTTACGCTTGTGTAATATGTGACCGCACCGGTAGCCGGGTTGTATCGCACCGGGGTGAACGATGACAGCGCTACTGACCTGCCATTGAGGTAAGATGTTATAAGTTGTCCGCCGGCATTGCCGGGATACCTGAGGTCAGCCTTGTAAAGGTCTTCGTTTTTGAGAAATATGCCTGAAGGCTCCTCTGATAATGGCCTGACCTGTTGTTGCGGCATCAGGACAAAAGTACCGGGTATGGTCACTTCGTTTGCCCACTCATATTCAATCCTCGTTGCTGTTTCACCGGGAGGCAGCAGCAGGCTTACTTTGCAGTAAGGCAGAGTCGGTTCGCCCGAAAGCCCCGTCTGAAGCGTCTTCTCGAAGCCAATAAGCTGGTAACTGCCGGTTTTGTAAACTTCCGGATTGCTGAAGGTGTATGTTTGCCGTGTTTCGGTAGCGAGTGAAATCTGAGCAAAGGCAAGCAGTAATGAAATAAGCGTAAGGTATCTTTTCATCTGAGATTAAATTGAGTAAGCGGATGATTTACTGTGACAAATGTCAGAAATAATTGGTTACAAGCAGGCATTAATAACATGAAATCGCACAGGAGTTGTTGAGGTATTCCAAAGCTCTCTGCAAACGTTGGTTTAACTTCATGCTTCTCCCGTATTATTAATCGCTCACAGAAAGAATCGTGATGTACCCCGCAAATGTTTTTTTCCGGCTGAAAACGCCGAAAGACATTGTTGTCCTGAGGTATGACGATCAAGGATGAGATGCAGGTAAAACTCTAGTTGTCTGTTGTTTCCGCTCTGCCATAAAGCTTTTTATAAGCAAGATATTCTGGAAGATTCCATGAAAGAACCCCCTTTTCTTCCCATTTCTGTTTGAAAAATACTTTTCTGCTGTCAATGACTGAGTGATAGGTCTCCGGAGTCATGTACCGTACTTTCTCGTAAGGGAAGTTGTGTTTTTGGATCGTATCCAGCTTTTTCAGCTCAGCCAATGGAA
>DAONEL010000222.1:0-2552 GCA_035403045.1 Bacteroidales bacterium | reverse complement strand
AACCCCATCCAGTTCAACAATCCTGAGGACCTGGCAAAGTATCCGCGCACGATTGAAGCCGATATTGAAAAACTGGCCGGCGCGGGTTGCGATATTGTGTTCTCTCCTTCGGAGCATGAAATGTACCCTGAACCCGACAATACAGTGATGGAATTCGGCGGGCTGGAGAAGGTGATGGAAGGCCGCTTCCGGCCGGGTCATTTCCGCGGCGTGGGAATTGTGGTAAAGCAGCTTTTTGAAATCACAACCCCCGACCGGGCGTACTTTGGGGAAAAAGATTACCAGCAGCTTGCCATCATAAAATACATGGTGAAAAACCTGTCAATTCCCGTGGAAATCGTGCCTTGCCCCATTGTGCGCGAAGCCGACGGATTAGCCATGAGTTCGCGTAACATGCGCCTCACGCCTGAACATCGCGCTGTGGCCCCCGAAATCAACAAAGCGTTGCTCAGGGCAAAAGAAAATTACAGCTGGTTCATTCCTTCGGGACTTGAACAACTGGTTACCACCGAGATCGAACAAAACCCCGGGCTTAGGGTTGAATATGCTGCAGTAGTTGATTATGTAGCACTTCAGCCGTTTGAAGACTGGATGGACAGTGAGCACGCTGTTCTTTGCGTGGCTGTTTTTGCAGGAAATGTCAGGCTCATTGACAATATTCTCCTGTACTGATAGCCAATTCAGGCAAAAAGGTCATTATTCACTCAATTTTCAAGCAGGCATGATCTATTCATAATGAGATATCTAACTGATATCATGATACTTATGACACTTCACGCGAAAGCATTATTTCTTTGTATTTTTGCAGCATGATGAATATCGAAATTTTAAAATCAAAGATACACCGGGCAACAATCACCCAGGCCAACCTGAATTATATCGGGTCGATCAGTATTGACGAAAACCTTATGGATGCAGCCAATCTCATAGAGTTTGAGAAAGTGCAGGTGGTGAACATCAACAATGGCGAACGCCTCGAAACTTATGTGATAAAAGGTGAGCGTGGTTCAGGAGTGATTTCACTCAATGGCGCTGCAGCGCGAAAAGCAGCCGTCGGCGACCTGGTTATTATTGCCGCATTTGCCCATATGGACTTTGAAGAAGCTAAAAAGTTCAGGCCTTCAATAGTATTTCCTGATTCCAACAACCAAATCCACTAAACCGTCTTGAACAACAAAATTAAAAACGTTGCCCGGTTCATGCTTTTTCTGGGCATTGGTATTTTCTTTATCTGGCTTTTCCTTCACAACTTAACCTCCCAGCAAAAAAAGGAGATATTGCTCTCTTTTGGCGATGCCAACTACTGGATTATCGGCTTCGCGATTTTGTTAGGTCTGGTTTCTCATTACACAAGGGCAATCAGGTGGAAAATGCTCCTGAAGCCTATGGGTTATGAAACCGGCAACCGCAATACTTTTTTTGCCGTGATGATCGGTTACATTGCCAACCTTGCACTTCCGCGGCTGGGTGAAGTGAGCCGTTGCACTATCCTGAGCCGCTATGAGAATGTTCCTTTCAATAAGTCTTTCGGCACCGTTGTCACAGAAAGAGGAATTGACCTGCTCGTGTTCCTGATCCTCTTCTTTGTGAACCTGGCATTGCAGTTCGACAAACTGTACTCATATATCGACCAGAAGATTTATCAGCCGCTCGAAGCAAAGTTCCATCTGTCATTCAGCCTGGCAGGGTCATTTACCAACATTCTCCTGCTCGCATTGGTCGTACTTGCCATCCTGTTCTTTGTTTTTCGTAAGAAACTGCTCAAAATCAAGCTCATAAATAAACTATGGAACATTGCCCGGGGATTTCTGGAAGGCATGAAGTCAATCATCCACATGGAAAAGCCCTGGTTGTTTGTACTTTATTCGGTTATAATCTGGGGATTATACTGGCTGATGGCTTACCTTGTGTATTTCAGCCTGCCCGAAACCAGCCACCTTGGCCCTGATGCCGGCCTGGCTACCCTGGTGTTCGGAACCATCGGCATTATGCTGGTACAGGGCGGCATAGGCATTTATCCCGCCATCGTGGCCGAAACGCTGATTCTCTACGGAGTGGCAAGCACCAAAGGCTATGCCCTGGGTTGGCTTATCTGGAGCTCGCAAACACTCACCATCATAATTCTCGGAGTGCTTTCGTTTATTCTTCTTCCCATTTACAATAAAAAGAAGAGTTATGAAAAAGCTGGAGTTAATTAAGTCGAAAATCTATTCGCGCGACAGCGTGGACTTTGCCCGCCGACTCGCAATCATGCGGTTCAAAAGCAAAAAAATTGTTTTCACTAACGGTTGCTTCGACATCCTGCACCTGGGACATATTGATTACCTGGCCAAAGCTGCTGCGCAGGGTGATGTGCTGATTGTGGGGCTGAACACCGACGAATCAGTTCACAGGATCAAGGGTGGCAATCGCCCGATACAGGACGAAATATCAAGGGCCATGATACTGGCCTCGCTGCGTTTTGTTGATTTTGTGGTTTTCTTTGGTGAGGATACTCCTTACGAACTTATCAAAACAATTCAGCCCAATGTGCTGGTAAAAGGCGCCGACTA
>DAONEL010000221.1:0-2574 GCA_035403045.1 Bacteroidales bacterium | reverse complement strand
GTTTTAGTAGTCCGGGTTCAAGATCGATGCCGAACCAGATCACTCGCGGGTCGTAGCGGCTCCCGAAAATTCCCGTCCGGTTGATGTGCAGGGTAAATGAATCAGCATTTGCTGCTGCCGAAGCCAGTGCCTGGTAAATGGCCGGTATCCGGGGCTCTTCGGTCTCACCGAAAAACTTCAGGGTAAGGTGCATGTTGTGCAATTCCACCCATTTTATGCGTTCATGCTTTAATTCAGCGGTCATTGAGCTGACGACAGAAATGAATTCAGGAGAAGGATGAATTTTGATGGCGGCAAACAGGCGTTTCATGTTCAGGCTGAAATTAGAAGAACGGTCAAATTTCTTAAAATTATGGATACTTTTTATAGAGAGGAATTCAGGAGTCAGGAGTCAGGAGTCAGGAGCCAGGAGCCAGAATACGCTATTCTGACTTCTGACTCCTGGATTCTTAAAAAACAAGAAGCTATAAAATTAAGCAGCTGTAATGAGTTCACTAAATGATACAGATGTTTCTAATCAGCATAGAGAGTGAGGATTAGGGATGAAAATTTGATCAGTGTTGGCGGATCAACGAAAATATTATACATTTGCACCCTCTAACCCGGAATGGGGCGTTAGCTCAGTTGGCTAGAGCGTTAGACTGGCAGTCTAAAGGTCAGGGGTTCGACTCCCCTACGCTCCACACTAAAAAGCCTGTAAACAAAACATTTACAGGCTTTTTGCTTTGATGGTCATCACACGACACTATTCCTTAATAAATTTCTTTAATTCAACAGCTTTTTCATCACTAAACCTGACAAAATACACCCCGGGGTTAAATGCCGATACATCCACAATCATTTCATGGGTTGTCACGGGAAATTCTGAAAGTCTTCTACCCTTTGAATCAAAAACAACAATCAACTCGCTGGCACCCGAAATCTTACCGGGAATTACAATGTGCAATCGTTCTTCCACCGGGTTCGGATACAGTATCATCTTCTTTGTCTCATGCAATGGTGTGCCGGTGGTGTTGTCAACAAAGGTGATCTTTTCCTCCGACCATTCGGAGTAACCGTACGTGTTGTATGCCCTTACCTTCACGATAGCATAACCCAGGAACGAAGGCGACCAGGTGATGGTGGCTTCAATGTCGCTTTTGGCAAATATGCCTGCATTTTCAGGATAGACTTCCCATTCGTAGGAGACAGCCCCTGCGACCGCCGGGATGGAATAAGTGGTTTGCAGTGAATACGCCAGGTCCACATAGTCAGGGCCGGTGGGTAATGGCGGAGGAGCCGGCAGATAATTGATTGTGACCAATACACTGGCCGTAGCAGTAGTGATTCCGTCATTCACCGTTACCGTGTAAGTGGTTGTTTCTTCAGGGCTTACAACAGGATTTTGCATATCAGAAGTAAACCCTGCCGGATCGGAACTCCATGACCAGGTATAATTGCCGGTACCACCGCCTGTAGGTGCGGTTAGTTGCGAACTGTCGCCCAGATAAATTGTATCGGGACTGGCAAATGCACTCACGGTGAGCGCCCCACCAGTAACAACCACCGTTACCTGGTCATAGTCGGTGCAGCCAGTCATATTATCAGTTACCGTTAAAGTGAAAATAGTAGTTGCAGTGAGGTTTACTGTGACCGGATACTGTATCGAAGGATTCACCAGCAGGTTAGCGGGCTGCCACGACCAGGAGTAGTTGCCACTGCCGTTACTTGCGTCCCCGTAAAGGTTAGTGAAACTTCCATAAGGAATAGCTATATCAACTCCGGCATAGGCAGTCACAAAACTGGCGCTTACTGCCATGGTGGTGGTGGCGCCGTTTCCGCAACTGTTTGATGGTGTAACGCTGATGTTCCCGTTCTGCGTTCCGGTTGTAAGCGTTATACTGCTGGTTCCCTGTCCTGAGGTAATGCTCCAGCCGGCAGGTACAGACCAGATATAGGTTGTTCCGGTTACATTCGTCACCGAATATGTTTGTATGCTGGCTTGACAGGGAGCTGCATTACCGGTTATGGCAGATGTTTGAGCCGGAAGAAGGCCCGGACTAACAGCAAGGGTTGCCGGAGTGCCGCTCCCGCAACTGTTGGAAGGTGTAACGGCGATATTGCCGCTTTGAGTGCCGGTTGTGACCGTGATACTGCTGGTTCCCTGCCCGGTATTGATCGCCCAGCTTGTTGGCAATGCCCACGTATAGGTATTACCACTCACATTTGTGACTGAATATGTCTGGCCGCTGCCCTGGCAGGGAGCCGTGTTGCCGGTGATGGCTGATGACGGTGCGGGAGATTGATTGACCGTAATTATTGAAGAAAGGGAATCAATGCAACCATTATTATTGGTAACGACAAGTGATACAATATAGGCTCCCGATGTAGCATATGTGTGCTGAGGATTCTGTATGTTTGAGGAATTAGATGCACCTGATGCCGGATCACCGAAATCCCAATACCATTGTATTATCGCCCCGCCTCCGTTGGTCTGTGATAAATCGGTGAACTGTACAGGTGCCCCGGTACAGGCAACTGAAGGAAAGGAAAAATTCGCAATGGGATTAGCATGTACCGAGACCGGTTTCGTGA
>DAONEL010000220.1:0-2592 GCA_035403045.1 Bacteroidales bacterium | reverse complement strand
CCATTGTCCCTGCCTCCGAAAAAAATTCCAATTCGTGCCATATCAAGCTTTTAAGTTAGTTTATTCAATACAAATTTAGGCTTATCCTGAGAGAAATGATCTATCTAATTGTTTTCTGCCTAATTTTGAACTGAAAATACGGTCGGTTTATGTTACTGAGACTTAAGAAACAGCTATATAACCAGTTTGTTCTGCCGACAGCTATTTTATTTATAATCGCCGGTATTGCTTTCCTTGTTTTCTTTCAGCAGGTTATTGCGGGTATTGCTTTAATTTCAGCTTCGCTGGTGCTTTTAATTTCAGGATTGCTTTTAATACCAATAGCGTTAAGCCTTGTTAACCAGGTAGAAAATGCGGTTGATTCACTTGAAAAAGGTAACCAGAACGTGATCACAGAATCGGCTCCCTTGAAAGAAGAGCCGATTTTAATGTCGCTTGGCCGGATTTCGGAAAAAATAGAGATTCAGGAGAAGAAACTGCAGGAAGAAAAGCTGCGCCGGCTCAGGTCAGTTATTGACGGACAGGACCAGGAGCGCCACCGCCTGGCGCGTGAGTTGCACGACAGTCTTGGCCAATCACTTATTGCTGTAAGGCTTCAACTGGAGTCGGCCGACAAGCCCGGGGTATCACAGGTGAGAGCAGCCGTTGATATGTCGAAAGGAATGATTGACCAGGCGATTGATGAAGTTCGCCGCATAAGCAATGCACTGCAGCCGGCAGCGCTTGATGAGTTCGGGCTCGAGACGGCATTGCGGACCAGGGTGGTTGAAATGGCTGCCATTGCCGGGATCGATTCTTCATTCGCCTGCAACGGAAGCGTTGAAAGACTTGAGAAAAAATCAAAAATATACCTCTACCGTATTGCACAGGAGGCCATTACAAACATTATCAAACATGCCAGGGCTACCAAAATGGAGGTGGAACTCAACCGCATCGACCAAACGGTAACCCTGAGAATTTCAGATAACGGTAAAGGATTTGTCATTGACCCCATCAACTTTGCTCATCGCAATGGTATTCAGAATATGCGTGAAAGAGCATCGCTGCTGGCCGGAACATTTAATATTGAGTCGGTTCCAAAAGCCGGAACCAGAATCATTGTCACAATACCTTATAAACGAAATGAAGGAGAAAACAAAAATTCTGCTGGTTGACGATCATCACCTTGTGCGGACAGGTATTGCTAACCTGCTTGCCGGTGAGCCCGACCTTGAAATCATTGGTGAAGCCTCAAATGCAGGCGAAATGATAGACCTGTTGAAACAGCAGGAGCCTGATCTGGCTGTGCTCGACATCGCCTTGCCCGATATGTCGGGAATAGAACTGGCCCGTCAGATGGCAAAGGAATTTCCCAGGGTAAAAGTGGTATTCCTCTCAATGTACACCTCTGAGGAGTTTGTGTTTAATGCCATTAATTCCGGGGCCAAAGGCTACCTCCCGAAAAACACTTCCAGGTCGGAACTGCTGGAAGCCATCAGGGCTGTAGCAAAAGGTGAGGAATATTTTGCCGAATCAATCAGCAATACCATCCTAAAAAGCTATATAAAGAAGGCTAAATCGGGTAACCTCGAGCAACTTCGGGATGAGAGCCTGCTATCGAAACGCGAACTCGAAGTGCTCAGGCTTTTTGCGCAAGGGCTTACCAACCAGGAAATTGCCGATAAACTCTTTATCAGTATCCGCACGGTTGAATCGCACAAAAATCATATCATGCAGCGGCTCGAACTCAAAACCACGGTCGATCTGATTAAGTTTGCCATTCGCAATAACCTGGTTACGCTGTAAATCTTAAAGTTTCACTTTTTGTAATCCCGGCCATGAAAAAAGCGCTGATTATCCTTTGTTTTCTCTTACCGTTCGCGATAAGTGCCCAGCACCTGAACAAAAAGGGTACCGACCCTAAAAAACACAATGAAATCCTGCTGGGTTACTGTAACCGTGACGGTTTCGGCACGATCAACAGCAACTTCGACTCGGCCTACCGATCGGAATACGCGGTTTATAAACCTGAATCATCAGTATTACAGCAACTTAAACCCGCACTCAAAGGTGTCACCATTAAACTCGTGATGGGAACCTGGTGTGGCGACAGCAAAGAATGGGTGCCGAGGTTCTACAAAGTAATGGACCAGGTCGGGTTTAACTACAAGAAGATGAAGCTGATAGCTGTAGACCGGGATAAAAAAGCAGGCGACATTGATATTGCTGAGCTTAAAATTGAACGAGTACCAACTTTCATCTTCTACAGAAAGAACAAGGAACTCGGAAGGATAATCGAGGTTCCTTATGATCTCATTGAGAAGGATATGCTGAAGATCATCAGCGGGAAATAAATCTGCAGCTTCTGTTAGCACAACACACTGTTTATGAAGGTTTTTGAAAAAATAAAAGATATTCGTTCGCATCTGGCATCTCTCAAAGCTGATGGTAAGTCAATAGGTTTTGTCCCCACCATGGGAGCCTTGCACGATGGTCATATTCAGCTTGTTAAAACCAGTGTTTCGCAAAACGATGTTACTGTTGTCAGCATATTTGTCAACCCCATCCAGTTCAACAATCCTGAGGACCTGGCAAAGTATCCGCGCACGATTG
>DAONEL010000219.1:0-2596 GCA_035403045.1 Bacteroidales bacterium | reverse complement strand
TTATAACCATGCTCAATTATATTTTCAAGATGTTTGCCGGAGGCACCAAAAGTGACCGCGATATTAAAGCGATCCTGCCTCTCGTTCAAAAGGCAAACCAGGAATACGAAAAAATCGTAAAACTCAGCAACGACGAACTCAGGCATAAGACTGTTGAATTCAGGGAACATATTACCAAAGCCATTGAACAGGAGGAGAGCGAAATAGCTGTTTTGCGGCATCGTATCGACAGCGAATACGATATGGACATCGAGGAGAAAGAAGAGATTTATAAAAAGATCGATAACCTCGAGAAAGAATCGTATCGCAAAACCCAGGATGCCCTCCTTGAAATTCTTCCGGCAGCGTTTGCTGTTGTAAAGGATACTGCAAGGCGTTTTAAAGAAAACGAGACAGTTGAAGTCACAGCCCAGCAATTCGACCGGGACCTGGCTGCACGCCGCGACAGCATCAACATAGCCGGCGACAAAGCTTACTGGGATAATCGCTGGATGGCAGGTGGCAACGTAATCGCCTGGGACATGGTGCATTACGATGTGCAGCTGATCGGTGGTATCGTTCTACACCAGGGCAAAATCTCCGAAATGGCCACCGGTGAGGGTAAAACCCTTGTGGCTACACTTCCTGTTTACTTGAATGCCCTTCCCGGGAAAGGCGTACATGTGGTGACTGTGAATGATTACCTCGCCAAACGCGACTCCGAATGGATGGGAATGCTCTTTGAATTCCACGGCCTTTCCGTCGACTGCATTGATAAACATGAACCCAACTCCGAGGATCGTCGCAAAGCATATCTTGCCGACATCACTTACGGAACCAACAATGAATTCGGCTTCGACTACCTGCGCGACAACATGGCCCGCAACCCCGATGAACTGGTGCAACGGCCGCATAATTATGCCATCGTTGATGAGGTTGACTCCGTACTTATTGATGATGCACGTACCCCGCTTATCATTTCAGGGCCCACGCCACGCGGTGAAAACCAGGAATTTGAAGCGCTGAAACCTGAAATTTCAAGGTTATACAATGAGCAGCGTTCATTGGTGAACAAACTCCTGGCAGAGTCAAAAAAACTGCTTGAGCAAGGCCCTGACGGAAAAATAAATTCCGATAACGAAAAACGCGGTGGTGAGCAACTTCTGCGTGCCCACAGGGGTTTGCCAAAATACACTCCGCTGATCAAATTCCTCAGTGAACCCGGGATCAAGGCCATCCTGCTAAAGACTGAGAACTTTTACATGCAGGAGCAGTCGAAGAACATGCACATCATTGATGATGAGCTGTTCTTTACCATTGACGAAAAAAACAACCAGATAGAGCTCACTGACAAAGGTATTGACCTGATTACCAAGTCATACCAGGATCCGAAGTTTTATATTCTGCCCGATGTTGGCGCCGAACTGGCTGACCTGGAAAAATCTTCGTTGCCTGAAAAGGAGCGAATGGAGAAAAAAGCTTCTGTACTGGCCGATTACTCGGTAAAATCTGACCGTATTCACACTGTAAACCAGTTGCTTAAGGCGTATGCGCTGTTTGAAAAAGATGTTGAATACGTGCTTATCGATAACAAGGTAAAAATTGTTGATGAGCAAACCGGGCGTATCATGGAAGGCCGCCGTTACAGCGACGGGCTGCACCAGGCCATAGAAGCCAAGGAAAGTGTGAAAGTGGAAGCAGCAACGCAAACCTATGCTACCATTACGCTGCAGAACTATTTCAGGATGTACAAGAAACTGGCGGGTATGACGGGTACTGCCGAAACCGAAGCTGGCGAGTTCTGGGATATTTACAAGTTAGATGTTGTAGTAATCCCCACCAATCGTCCTGTTGTGCGCGACGACCGCGAAGACCTGGTATATAAGACCAAGCGCGAGAAGTTCAATGCCGTGATCAACGAAATAAAAGCGCTTGTCGGCAAAGGACGCCCGGTGCTGGTAGGTACAACATCAGTTGAAACCTCGGAATTGCTGAGCCGTATGCTCACCCGCGACCGCATCCCGCATAACGTACTTAATGCCAAACTTCACCAGAAAGAAGCCCAGATTGTTGCCGAAGCCGGGCAAGCCGGAACAGTGACCATTGCTACCAACATGGCAGGCCGTGGTACCGACATCAAACTCGGCCCTGGAGTGAAAGACGCAGGTGGTTTGGCCATTATCGGTACAGAGAGGCACGAATCACGCCGTGTTGACCGGCAGTTGCGCGGACGTTCGGGCCGCCAGGGCGACCCCGGAAGCTCGCAATTCTTCGTTTCGCTTGAGGATGACCTCATGCGTATGTTCGGTTCCGAACGTATTGCCGGCATTATGGACCGACTTGGCTTAAAAGAAGGAGAGGAAATACAGCATTCAATGATCACCAAGAGCATCGAACGGGCACAGAAGAAAGTTGAAGAAAATAACTTCGGGATCCGTAAACGATTGCTCGAGTATGATGATGTGATGAACTCGCAGCGCGAAGTTATTTACCGTAAGCGTCGTCATGCCCTGTATGGAGAAAGGCTGGCCGTGGATATCAGTAATATGATCTTCGACCTGGCAGAATCGGTGGTGGTTGACAATCAGGACCAGGGAGATTTCGAAAATTTCAAACT
>DAONEL010000218.1:0-2610 GCA_035403045.1 Bacteroidales bacterium | reverse complement strand
CTCTGGATACCACAACCTGACCTGAAAACAGGGGCTGCTGCATGGATATATGCCGGAGGCGCCCATCACACTGCTTTCAGCCAGGCAATCGACGCAAGTTATATAGAAGATTTCTGCGATATGGCAGGTATTGAATACGTGCATATCGGTAATGAAACTAACCTGCCAGCTTTCAGGAAAGAATTGAAGTGGAACGACCTGTACTACCAGCAGGCCGGTGCACTTAAGTTCCTGTAGAGGTTTTTAATTTAAGAATTACAGCAGGAGCGGTCAGTTGATTTTTCATGCGTTACGGTTCCTGCTGATTTTATTTATAATCCGGTTTGTAAAACTGTGATACCTTTGTTTTATCAGCAAATCGTCATGAAATATGCTTAACGATCTGAAGCACAGGGTTTTTGAGGCCAATCTCGAACTTGTTAAAAGAAACCTGGTCATCTATACCTGGGGAAACGTCAGCGCCATCGACAGGGATGAAAAACTGATTGTTATAAAACCCAGCGGTGTAGCTTACGAAAATATGACACCATTCGATATGGTGGTGGTTGATCTCGATGGAAATGTGGTCGATGGCCACCTGAACCCGTCATCGGATACGCTTACCCATATTGAACTTTTCAAAGCTTTTGATGGCATTGGTGCCATTGTGCATACACACTCCACTCACGCAGTGGCATGGGCACAAGCCTGCAGGTCAATTCCCGCTTACGGAACAACCCATGCCGATCATTTTTACGGGCCAATTCCCTGTACGCGGGTACTTACTCAACAGGAGGTTGCTGACAGTTACGAAAAAGAAACCGGGAAAGTAATCGTTGAGGCATTCAATGACCTTGATCCGATGCATATACCCGGTGTATTGGTTGGAAACCACGGCCCGTTTGCCTGGGGTGAAACGCCTTCAAAAGCCGTTTATAATGCCGTAGTGCTTGAAGAAATTGCCCGTATGGCATGGATTTCAGAACAGCTGGGCATAAAAGGACCAATTCAGGACTATATGCTTGATAAGCACTTTAAGCGCAAACACGGTAAAGACGCCTATTACGGACAGAAATAACGACTTAACTATTATTATGGACGAGAAAACAATCAACAAAGCAGCCGACAACATAAGGATTCTGGCTGCAGCCATGGTAGAAAAAGCAAAATCAGGGCACCCGGGCGGAGCCATGGGCGGGGCTGATTTCATCAACGTACTTTTTACCGAGTTTTTGAAAAGCGATCCTTCTGATGCTTCATGGCACCTGCGCGACCGCTTTTTTCTCGACCCGGGGCACATGTCGCCGATGCTATACGCGGTGCTGGCCTTATCGGGAAAGTATACCCTTGAAGAACTGAAGAACTTCCGCCAATGGGGAAGCCCCACTCCCGGTCATCCCGAACTGGATGTGGTAAGAGGTGTCGAGAATACTTCAGGTCCCCTGGGCCAGGGTCATGCTATGGCCATTGGGGCTGCAATTGCCGAACGTTTCCTTTGTGCCCGCTTTGGAGAATGGATGTCGCACAAGACATATGCCTATATCTCCGATGGCGGCATCCAGGAAGAGATTTCGCAGGCAGCCGGACGGATAGCTGGTTTCCTGGGGTTGCATAACCTCATCATGTTCTTCGATTCCAATGATATCCAGCTCTCTACCGAAACCAAAGTCGTCACCAGCGAGGACACCGCAAAGAAGTATGAAGCATGGGGATGGAATGTGCTGACAATCAATGGTAATGATGCTGCTGAAATCAGAAAGGCTCTTACAGTCGCCAGTAACGAAACCGATAAGCCGACGCTGATCATCGGTAAAACAATCATGGGTAAAGGCGCCCTGAAAGAGGATGGTTCCAGTTTTGAACGGCAGTGTGCTACACATGGAATGCCCTTGGGAGAATCAGGCGCTTCTTTCGAAAAAACCATCAAAAACCTGGGTGGCGATCCGCAAAATCCATTCGTGATTTTCACAGAAGTAGCTGAACTCTATACCAAATCACAGGAAAAGAATACGGCGCTTGCTTCATTCCGTAAAACGCAACAGCAGGAGTGGGAGCAGAAGAACCCTGAACTTTCAGCAACACTTCAGTCATATCTCAGCGGAAAACTTCCTCAACTGAACTTTGAAGAAATTATTCAGAAACCGGGTATTGCTACCCGTGCTGCTTCATCAGCTGTGCTGGGCTACCTGGCACAAAATGTCGGCAATATGATCGTTTCGTCAGCCGATCTGGCCAACAGCGACAAAACCGACGGCTTCCTGAAATATACAAAACCATTTACCAAAGGAGATTTTTCAGGTGCATTCCTGCAGGCAGGCGTCAGCGAACTGACGATGGCTGCCATATGCAACGGCATCGCCCTGCATGGTGGTGTGATTGCTGCCTGCGCTACATTTTTTGTCTTCAGCGACTATATGAAACCCGCCATCAGACTCTCGGCACTTATGGGACTACCGGTCAAATTCATCTACTCGCATGATGCATTCAGGGTAGGAGAGGATGGGCCGACGCATCAACCCATCGAGCAGGAAGCTCAGCTGCGCCTGCTCGAAAACCTGAAGAATCACCACGGGCAGATGAGCCTGCTGGTACTTCGCCCGGCCGATGCCGCCGAAACAACAGTAGCCTGGA
>DAONEL010000217.1:0-2632 GCA_035403045.1 Bacteroidales bacterium | reverse complement strand
ATCAGGCTCCGGATCTTCATCCACTGTAGCCTGGCTGACAGCCGTGATCACACCCCCGGCCACTGCCAGGTACCCGGCCACAGTCACGATTGCCGCCGGCAATGCAACAGGAGCCGCCAGGATGGCTGCCGACGCAGCGCCCAGCACCAGTCCGACATTACGGAGTATCCTGAAAAACTTTGGGGTAGGGGATTGAAGCCTTTCAATGAGGTTCATTTCATTTGCTTTCATAGGAATGTTCTTTAAAGGTGAGATGCTCAATACTTTCAACTCTTTTCTCCAGGTATTCGACCCGCTGGCACAGCAGGTCGTACCGGCTGTTGAACTCGGTCTTTATCAGCATGGTCATGGTCTTAACTTCCGAGAGATCGAGTTCCATCTTTCTGAAATCGCTGTGCAGCTGCTTGATGAAATAAGCAACGATACTCAGCAGGATGCTGGTGATCGAGCCGAAGATGACCTGTATGCTTGAAATCTGTTCCATAGGGTACAAGGAATTAGGGCTTAATAATCCGGTTCTCGATGATGATCTGGTCATTCCCTTTCAGGATCTGATTTACGAGCCTGGGATAAACCAACTGATAAACAAACCCGGAAAGAGCCACCTGGTAATCGTCACCAACTTTGGTCCAGTAATGGCCAACCAGGGGACATCCTCTTGTATCGAGATGGGTATTCCCTTTGTGAATGAAAACCAGGTCGAAATTTGGGAGGCCGTCAATCTCAATCATGCCCTGATGCATCCTGGGATATTCTTTCAGATACTTGTAGTGCATCCCTGCCGATCTGTTGAATGTAAGCCGGAAAGCTCCGGAGGGTATGCAGGTTTGCCCGGGTATCTTTACATCCCGGATGCTATCTTCAAGGAGATAACAGGCAAACAGTCCTTCGATGTAAAGGTGACTCAGGGTAGAGTTTTTACCCTGGGCCACTCTTATGATCCTGGTTTCCATCACACCTCCGGTACTAATAAGCATCTACCACTTTCAGGGCGTTTCCGCTGGCGAAAGCATAGTAGTTTTCGTTTACCTGCTGGAAGAACTCGATTCCTGCCACGGCGATGATGGTGCAATCATCGGGCACCGGGTCTTCGGTATCCAAATCAGCATTCAGAACCGTTTCGGGAACTGGTGCTGTCAGAGGCAGATAGTTCGAGTAGGTGATAGCCGACAGCTCATGGAATTCGGGCTTCAACGGCTCATAGGTGTCACTGGTGGCATTGTAAGCGAAGTCACTCAATACGCCCAGTCCGAAAATCAGGCGGAAGTGGGTTGCACCTGCAGGAGCCTGGATGTCATCCATCGGATTGAATGCCCCGACTGTATAGTCAGCAACTCCGCGTTTGATGGTCTTCACGAGATCAGCACCGGCTTTGAAGCTGGAATCGAAATTGGCATTCTTGTTGAAGGTGATGCCTAGCAGATACTTGCGCTGTTCGCTGATCAGGATCGCACGATACCCGCGAGGCTCAGACTGATCCTCCAGGTTGATCTTCTTCATGATAGCGGTCAGCCTGCCGGTAAGCTGGCTGTCGGTCATTTTGCCCAGGATGGAGCTGAACACCGAACGCACGGAGCGGCCAGCTTTGGCGCTGCCTCCAAATTCGTTCATGTTTTCACGGGTACGCTCAAACTCGGGAGCCGTGGCAACTTGCTCACCGGTAGGTCCGCCGACCAGTCCGGCGAAATACCCGGTCTGGCCTTTGATTTTGAAATGTCGGATATCGCCAATGGTACCAACGTACTTGACGTGTCCTTTTTGTCTTGCCATTGTAAAAATGATTAAGGAGTTAATTTTGATTGAATTGCTTGCTTGATTCGGATCACTCTGTCACTCATTCTTGCTAGCAAAGGCAGTGATTAAAGTGTTGAAAATCAAGCGTTGAATAGTGACAAATTTCTATGTAAATTTGTCTAAAATCAACTGTTAAAACGCTGTAAAACAATGTTATACAAAGCAAAAGCACCTATCATCGAAGAAACATGGCAAATAGTCAGTGCAGTTATTGATGGCGATAGCCTGAGAGTAATAGGCAAGTTCACCAGGATAGAAAAAGAGATCCGGTTATATGGTATTGATGCACCCGAAACCAGGTATAGCAGAAAACTCAGGGAAGATGAAGCAAAAACCAGGGTGGCAGGTGAACTGCTTCGATTCATGGGCACACAATCAAAGGAATTTGTCAGCAGGATATGTCCACCAGGCTCGCTTGTTACTACCTATACTGAACCTGGCAATGAAACCGATTTTTGGGGCCGCCAGTTGGCTTATCTCATTTTGCCTGATGGGACATGCCTGAATGAAATATTGATTAATACAGGCTATGCCAAAGCATCTCATGAATACTATTGCAGCGAATTACCATTATACCAGGTTAGGAATTGGGAGGCTAAACTTGCAAAGCGGGGATTATACAGCCTTTCAGAAATATTTTAAGAGTTGGTCAGGTACTACTAATATGTACCAGGAATCTGGAATTGCTTAGAGAATCAAGGAAAACAACGATGTTTCCCATATGTTTCCCAAAAAAAGCAAAAAGCCTTGTAAATTATTGATTTACAAGGCTTTATTTTCGCATTTGCGGTCCGGACGGGACTCGAACCCGCGACCCCGTGCGTGACAGGCACGTATT
>DAONEL010000216.1:0-2658 GCA_035403045.1 Bacteroidales bacterium | reverse complement strand
ATGAGTCATGAGGAACTGGCTGAAAACATTGAAAAATGGAGTAAACAGACACAAATTCTCGTCAGCATCAAAACCGTGAAATACCTGGTTCGCAGCGGGCGTCTCAGCTATTCCAAGGGAATGATCGGTAAAATCCTGGGAGTGAATCCTATCATCAGCATGGACGAAGAAGGCAAGGCAAGCACATTTGGCAAGTCTTTCAACGAACGCGGCAGTATGAAACTCATTATGCAGCGCTATCAATCCATGCTGAAAGAGGGTAAAGCCTGGGGCTACGCCATTACGCACATCCGCAACCAGGCCGCTGCCGACTGGTACGCACAGCAAATGGAAGCGCTTACCGGTATGAAACCCCGGTTTATCAACGATGCCAGCCCTGTACTGGGCGTGAATGGCGGCACCGGAACAACTGTTGTTTCTCTCCTGATGGAATAATCTTTTACCTTCGGGTACACTTTTCAGCATTTTATTGGTATTTAAAAACTTTGACCTATGCTCGAAGCTTTTCTTAATTCAGCCCTGCTGATCGCTGTCTGTATGACCCTTCTTTTTGTGGTTGCCGCAGTGATAAAAAATAATTCTATCGTGGACATCTTCTGGGGACTGGGTTTTGTGATTATTGCAATATTCAGCATCTCATTTTCAGGAGATTTCACCGCAAAGAAGATCCTTGCCAGTTCCCTGGTATTGATTTGGGGCTTGCGCTTGTCGGCTCATATTTTCTTCAGAAACATTGGCAAAGGCGAAGATTTTCGCTACAAGGCCTGGCGTGAGCAATGGAAGAATTTTTATGTGAGAAGCTTCTTCCAGGTGTTTGTTTTACAAGGGATTATGATGCTTATCATTGCATCACCGGTAATCCTGGTCAATTCTTCCGCATCCGACGAAATCGGGTTTCTGGACATACTGGCTGTATTAGTTTTCGCCAGTGGATTTATATTCGAGACTGTGGGCGATGCTCAGCTCACCCGTTTCAGGACTGATCCTGCGAATAAGGGCAAAATCATCACCACCGGACTGTGGAAATACACCCGCCACCCGAATTATTTCGGCGAAGCTTTGCTTTGGTGGGGAATCTGGCTGTTTGCCGCTTCAGAAATCAATGGTTTGCTCACCTTGATAAGCCCGGTTGTAATTACCCTATTGCTCAGGTTTGTATCGGGCGTTCCCCTGCTCGAAAAGAAATATGAAGGCCGCACCGACTGGGAAGAATACAAAAAACTCGTTCCGCCCTTTATTCCCAGGTATCGCAAATAGGCATTTTTCATTATTTCCTCTGTATCATTTTTCCTAACTTCGCCCCAATTGCCTGTCCGGTATTTCACGGACCCACAATTGGCAGATTATTTTTACAAACTGGCGAAAGTTCAAGATTTTCATTCCTATGATAACATCACAACTGATTGATCCTAAAAGCATTGCAGTAATAGGCGCATCCAACGATGTAACCAAGACCGGCGGAAAAGCGCTTAAAAACCTTATCGACCATCATTTCAAAGGCCGGCTCTATGCTGTTAATCCAAAGGAAGCCGAGGTGCAGGGTGTGCCCTGTTACAAAGATGTTTCATCGCTTCCCGACGTTGACCTGGCAATACTGGCAATACCTGCAAAATTCTGTCCCGAGACGGTTGAAACACTCGCCCGGGACAAAAAAACGAGGGCTTTTGTGATTTTTTCAGCAGGTTTTTCTGAGGAAAATGCCGAAGGTGCGCGCCTTGAGAAACTCGTTGTTGAAACCTGCAACAAATACGGAGCGGGACTTATCGGGCCTAACTGCATCGGGATGATGAATCCAAACCATACTTCGGTTTTCTCACTTCCCATACCAAAATTCAATGATAAGGGAGCCGATTTCATCTCGGGATCGGGAGCTACGGCTGTTTTCATCATGGAATCGGCAATGCAGAAAGGACTTTCGTTTGCATCGGTATATTCAGTGGGAAACAGTGCACAGATGGGTGTTGAGGACATTTTGAAATACCTGGACGAAACTTTTGATCCGCTGACAAGTTCCCGTGTCAAACTCCTTTACATTGAGAGTGTGAACAAACCGGCGATGCTGCTCAAACATGCCTCCTCGCTCATCAGGAAAGGGTGCCGGATTGCCGCCATAAAAGCCGGAAGTTCGGCAGCCGGAAGCCGTGCCGCTTCATCGCACACGGGAGCCATGGCAAGTCCCGATGTTGCTGTGGATACGCTTTTCCGCAAAGCCGGAATTGTCCGCTGCTACGGGCGCGAAGACCTCACAACGGTTGCCTGTATTTTCATGCACAAAGAACTGGAAGGCAAGAATATAGCCATCATAACCCATGCAGGCGGACCTGCAGTGATGCTCACTGATGCGCTATCGGAAGGAGGGCTCGAAATTCCTCACCTGGAAAGCCCGGAACTGCTCTCGAAACTTTTCCCGGGTTCCTCCGTTGCTAATCCCATCGATTTCCTGGCGACCGGCACCGCACAGCAACTGGGTGAGATCATTGATTATGTTGATAACCAATTCGATAACATCGACGGCATGGCTGTGATCTTCGGAAGCCCGGGATTGTTCGAGGTTTACGATGTGTATAAGGTTCTCGATGAAAAGATGCATACCTGCAGGAAGCCAATTTTTCCGATTTTGCCGTCAGTTGTAAACGTAAAAAAGGAAATTGAATACTT
>DAONEL010000215.1:0-2744 GCA_035403045.1 Bacteroidales bacterium | reverse complement strand
GAATTGTACTCTGCTACCGTCATGCTTTTTTGTGGTTAGTTGATCGCTTTCGGAAGTATTACGATTTTGGCAGGCATAAAGTTACAACCACTCTAAAATATTCCGGAAAAAACTTAAAAAAAATGCTTTGACGAAACGACAGCCAGTTAATATTACTAAGATGAATAGATCACTTTGCCAACACGTTCAATATGTTTCTTCAACTCTTCATTTTCAATACTTTCGAAATCGACAATATCAATAAAGTAAGGAATCGGCAGTTTCTCATTCAGAAGCGCTTTGAGATTTAAAGCCAGCTCGGGTGTGCAACCTTTACCTTGTATGGCAAGATCAATGTCACTTCCGGGCCTGCTGCTTCCTTTGGCCCTGCTTCCAAACAATAACACCCTTTCAATCTCCTTGAATGAAGCCAGTGCCTGCATCAGGTAATCAAGTGTTGATTTTTCTATCCCTGTATCGATCATATCTTTGCCAGGAGAAACTGGTAAACCTGTGAAATGGCGCTAAAATATTTCCCGCGAATAAGCATGAGCACCAACTCGACGGTTGCTTCATCATAAGTGTGCGATAGCAGGTTTCTCTTCTCAAGCATGTCCATCCATGTTTCGCCATCTGTGATTAACTCATACCTGAATGATTCTTTTATTACATCCCTCGGAAATCTCACATCAACATTATTCTGAACAAGATAGTCCTTCAATGTTTTCCAGGCCAGTTCAAAGGTCATCTCAAAGACCTGAACAATGCCGGCTTTTTCAATTTCGTTTAGCTCAGATTTCACAACTGCTTTTTCGAGCAGAAGATAAGATTTCCCGAAATTAGAGAACCTTTGTTTCCATCGAATGTCAAGTTCTTCCATGAGCTTCCTGCATTATACAATTTATTTCAAAGTTACTACCTTGAAACAGAATTCCAATTTAAAATGAAAGTTTGGTTAAAAAATTGAGGTTAATCCAGTTTCAGCACTGCCAGGAATGCACTTTGCGGTACTTCCACCGATCCGATCTGCCGCATACGTTTTTTGCCCTTCTTTTGTTTTTCGAGCAGTTTGCGCTTACGGGTAATATCGCCGCCATAACACTTGGCTGTTACATCCTTGCGGACCGCCTTTATTGTTTCGCGGGCGATGATCTTGCTGCCGATAGCTGCCTGTATGGCCACATCATATTGCTGCCTGGGAATAAGTTCCCTTAGCTTTTCGCAGATGCGCCGCCCGAAATCATAGGCATTGTCGCGGTGGATGAGGGTGGACAGGGCATCCACCGATTCACCGTTGAGCAGGATATCTAGCTTAACAAGGGCTGCTTCCTTGAATCCTGAGATATGATAATCGAACGAAGCATAGCCTTTCGAGATGCTTTTCAGTTTATCGTAAAAATCGAAGACTATTTCGCCGAGCGGCAGTTCAAAATTCAGTTCTACACGATCCTGTGTGAGGTACACCTGGTTTTTGAGCGTTCCGCGCTTGTCGAGGCAAAGCTTCATAATGGAACCGGTGTATTCCGACTTTGAGATGATCTGTGCAATAATATAAGGTTCTTCAACATGGTCGATGGTAGTAACATCTGGCATTCCCGAAGGATTGTGCACTTCGAGTTCCTCCCCTTTCGTGGTGATGACCTTGTACATTACGTTTGGAACCGTGTTGATAATGTCCATGTCGAACTCGCGGTCGAGGCGCTCCTGCACAATTTCCATATGCAACAGCCCAAGGAAGCCGCAGCGGAAACCAAAACCCAATGCAGCCGAAGATTCCGGCTCAAATGAAAGGGCTGCATCGTTCAACTGCAGCTTTTCAATGGATGAACGCAGGTCTTCATAATCGTCGCTATCAGTTGGGTAAATACCGGCAAACACCATGGGTTTCACATTTTTGAAACCTTCAATGGCTTTTTCACAGGGATTCCCGGCATGAGTAATCGTATCGCCAACCTTGATTTCCTTAGCCGTTTTTATTCCGGAAATAATGTAACCAACATCACCTGCGCTCAGCGACTGGCAGGCTTCGGGTTTCAGGCGCAGTATCCCGATCTCGTCAGCGTGGTATTCCCTTCCGGTTGCAACAAATTTTACGAAATCATCGTGATTTATGGTACCGTTTATCACCTTAAAATAGGCAATAACACCGCGGTAAACATTGAAAAGCGAATCGAAGATAAGCGCTTGCAGCGGCGCTTGCGGGTTACCCTTGGGCGGGGGAATCCTGTTGATAATTGCTTCCAGGATCACATCCACCCCGTAACCTGTGCGGGCGCTGGCACGAATAATCTCCGACGGCTTGCAACCGATCAGGTCAACAATCTGGTCTTCAACCTCATCGGGCATAGCGCTGTCGCTATCGATCTTGTTGATCACGGGAATAATCTCCAGATCATGGTCGAGAGCAAGGTAAAGGTTTGAAATCGTCTGGGCCTGTATGCCCTGTGTTGCGTCCACCACCAGCAGTGCACCTTCACAGGCGGCGATGGCACGTGAAACCTCATATGAAAAATCAACGTGGCCGGGAGTATCAATGAGATTGAGCTTGTAGTTATTCCCCTCATGTTCATAGTCCATCCTGATGGCATGGCTCTTGATGGTGATGCCGCGTTCACGTTCAAGGTCCATGTCGTCGAGCACCTGGTCCTGTTTTTCACGGTCGGTAATGGAGCCTGTCATATCGAGCAGGCGGTCGGCCAGGGTGCTTTTACCATGGTCGATATGGGCTATGATACAGAAGTTTCGGATATTTTCCATCGGGTGCA
>DAONEL010000214.1:1384-2810 GCA_035403045.1 Bacteroidales bacterium | reverse complement strand
TGTTTTCCTTACATTTACCGAAAATCTGAACACCGGTGAATTGGAATGAACTGCTGCGCCGCAAAACCTTTGCTCAACTGCTTGAACATGCAGGTGAAAGCGAAGGCCCCGGCAGCATGAAACGCAATCTTACGACCGGCGACCTTACCGCGCTGGGAATTGCGGCCATCGTGGGCGCAGGCATTTTCAGCACCATTGGTAATGCAGCAGCCAGCGGGGGACCGGCAGTCTCATTGCTGTTTGTTTTTACCGCCTTTGCCTGCGGGCTTTCGGCCATGTGTTATGCCGAGTTTGCCTCGGGCATCCCGGTTAGCGGCAGCGCTTACACATACTCTTACGCAAGTTTCGGTGAACTTATCGCCTGGATCATCGGCTGGGACCTCATCATGGAATATGCAATCGGCAACATCGCTGTAGCCATTTCGTGGTCGGGATATTTCACGGGACTGATGCATGGCCTTGGATTTCACATTCCCGAATTCCTTTCAATAGATTACCTGTCGGCATCGAGGGGTTTCAGTGAGGCGGTGGCACTGATGAAAAGCGGGATTCCGTTCGCTGAACTCAACAACGGCCTGCAGGAAGCATTCAATGCATGGACAGGAGCGCCGGCTATTGGCGGTATTCGCCTCATTGCTGACCTGCCGGCGTTTGGTGTCGTTCTCCTGATTTCGTGGATTTGTTACAAAGGCATTCGCGAAAGCAAACTCACGGGTGATATCATGGTGATTCTCAAAATAGGTATTCTGCTTGTGGTGATAGGAGTGGGGGCTTTTTATGTTGACCCGGGCAACTGGAGCCCTTTTGCACCCAACGGTATAGGCGGAGTGCTGAAAGGCGTATCGGGTGTTTTCTTTGCATACATAGGGTTCGATGCCATCTCTACTACCGCGGAAGAGTGTAAAAATCCCCGCCGCGACCTGCCTGTTTCCATGTTCCTGGCATTGCTCATCACGACTGTGCTGTATGTGGCCACAAGCCTTATTCTTACCGGCATGGTTAAGTACACAGAACTGGGTGTTGCCGACCCGCTGGCTTATGTTTTCGCAAAACTTAATCTTACAAAACTTTCGGGTATCATCGCCTTCAGCGCCGTGATTGCCATGGCCGGAGTGCTGCTGGTGTTCCAGCTTGGCCAGCCGCGCATATGGATGAGTATGAGCCGCGATGGGCTGCTGCCACCGGTCTTCTCAAAACTGCATCCCCGTTACAAAACGCCGGCCTTTGCAACCATTGTAGCTGCTGTACTGGTATCGGTGCCGTCGCTTTTTCTCAATCTTACCGAAGTTACCGATCTCACGAGCATCGGGACACTCTTTGCATTCATCCTGGTTTCGGGGGGGATTCTTATTATCAATCCGTTGGGAAAGAGCAAGCCCGGCAACAAGGGTTTCAGGGTTCCCTATGTGAACAGCCGCTGGTTTCT
>DAONEL010000214.1:0-1284 GCA_035403045.1 Bacteroidales bacterium | reverse complement strand
TGCTTTATTTTACCTATGGGTTTAAGCATAGCAGGCTGAGGAATGCATAGCCTTGTTTACCACTCAGACACTCAGGACATGGAGTGGCACTTAGGATGATGAGCATTATTTCCGGGTATTTTTTTTCTTTGGCAGCGGAGATTCGGAGGACATAGTGACCCACAGAATAAGATTTTAACAATCAATGAGGGCACAACAAAGTGCAGAGTGTTTATTTCTCTGTGAACCTCCATGACCTCAGTGACTCAGTGGTTTCATTCCGTGCTTTTCACCTTTGAGCAAGAACTGCAAACAACAGGTTTTGCATTTTCGGTAGCTTTGCAACTTTCGTTTTGTTATGAACTCAAGTGAACTCAGCCGGCAGGAATATACAGCCCGCATTAACCGGGTGATGGATTACATCGGCAAAAACCTTGGCAACACGATTGATTTGTCGGCCATGGCCGGAATTGCATCGTTTTCGCCATACCATTTTCACAGGATATTTACGTTTATTGTCGGTGAGACGCCCGCTGACTTTGTGCTGAGAATCAGGCTTGAGAAAGCGGCACAGTTGATTCGCGACGATATGAAAGCTTCGGTGAGTGATATTGCCTTCCGCTGCGGTTTTGTAAATATATCTTCATTCAGCAGGGCGTTTAAAGGGCATTTTGGCGTCACAACCAGGGAGTTTCGTGAGCAGGAAAAGGCCATCTATGTGAAAGACGGCATCAGATATGGCAAGAATTGCAAACCGGTGAGCAAGATCGGTAAACACACTCAGCATGTAAACGATCAATTTTGCAGTGTCGATTTTAAACAATTAATCATTATGGACACGAAAATTGAAATTAAGCAAATGCCTGAACTTCACCTTATTTACTGTCGCCACATGGGCGCATTCAACAAAATAGGGCAGGCTTATGAGAAACTCTATCGCTGGGCAGGCCCGCGCGGGCTGGTGACGCCGGCCAGCAAAACGGTGACGGTGTATCACGACGACCCCGCGATTACCAGCATCGAAAAAGTCCGCCAGGATGCAAGCCTTATTGTGGAAGGCGATGTGAAGGTTGAAGGCGAAATTGGCAAATCAACCATTCCCGGTGGCAGGTATGCCGTGGGGCATTTCGAGATAACGGAAACCGAATTTGAACAGGCCTGGAATACCATGTGTTCGTGGCTTACCGAAAGCGGCTACCAGCCCGGCGACGGCCCCACCTATGAGTATTACCACAACGATTATAACGAGCATCCAGCCCACAAGTTTATTGTGGATATCTGCCTGCCGGTAAAACCGTTGTAAAA
>DAONEL010000213.1:0-2825 GCA_035403045.1 Bacteroidales bacterium | reverse complement strand
GAAAACGATGCACAGCTTATTATCTGGGGACCTGAAGCTGATATTGCCACAGCAATCGAAACCATTGAAGAACGCTGCCAGATGGCATTGAGAGGTGTTCCCAATGAAACACGCAAATCATTTGAAGACGGGACAACCATTTTCGAACGTGTATTACCGGGTGCCGACCGCATGTACCCCGATACCGATTCAGCACCAATACCGCTGACGGATGAATACATCACCTCGCTGAGCAAGGAACTTCCGCAGGAAGTAATTGCCCGGTATTACCGGTTGAAGGAGTGGAATGTTCCGGAAGATACTTACACTTACATTTTCAAGAAAAACCTCTTCCCGCTTATCGAACGGATTGTCAGCGAATTAAAGATTGATGCCGCTTTTGTGGGTAAGTTGTTCGGGCATACGCTCAAATGGGTTGAAGGGCATTACAAGCCTTCGGCTGAGTTTGATTACAAGGTGGTTTATGCATTGCTGCGTTTCCTTAAAAAAGAGAAAATCGACCTGGCCATAGCTGCCAAAATGTTGCCGCTGGTTTATCAATATCCGAAGATGGACTTTGATTCGGTACTTACCAGTATCAAATTCAAGCGAATACCAAAAGAACAGATCCTGTCGCAAATCCCGTTTCTAAAGAAAAAGTTTGCAGAGATAAGGCATTCAAAAGGTGATGGTGTGGAAAGAGACTGGATCATGGGGCAGATCAGGAAGGTTTCGGAGGGAAACGTCGCCTTGAAAGAGTTGTCGGATGAAATCGAAAATCTGATCAAATAATCGGATTGAACCAGAAACATGAAACTTTAAACTTGAAACTAAGAAATGAGTGAAGAAATATTTCAGGGGTACAAAGGACTGGCGCTCGAAGTGCTGAAAAAATACAACGTCAGGGTATGGGGGCAGGCCACTGTGATGACCTCCAGGGGTAAGTTTGTGGGTACAGTGCTTCCGCGTGCCGAAAACGACGACGATAAGCACATCGTGATGAAAATTCCCACCGGTTATAACGTGGGGATCGATATTGCCACCATCACCGACATGAAGGAAACCGGTTACAAGAAAGCGAATTATAAAATTCCTGAGAAAGAGTTTCCTTACACCCAGGGATTGCCAAAGGTGAAACTTATCGGAACAGGAGGTACTATTGCTTCGCGCCTCGACTATCGTACAGGAGCTGTCATCCCGGCATTTTCGCCCGGTGAATTGTATGGCGCCGTTCCCGAACTGGCAACCATCTGCAACCTTACCACCGAGAAGATTTTTGCCGTTTTCAGCGAAAACATGGCTCCCGATAATTACAAAAAACTGGCCGTTGCCATTGGCAAGGAGATAGAAGCCGGTGTTGAAGGCATTGTGATAGGCCATGGGACAGATACATTACACCATACTGCAGCCGCGCTTACCTTCATGGTGCAGAATTCGCCGGTGCCCATTGTTCTCGTCGGTTCGCAGCGATCGAGCGACAGGCCCAGCAGCGATGCGGCGCTTAACCTTATGCACGCCTGCACTGCCGCCGGACATGGCGATATTGCCGAAGTAATGATCTGCATGTTTGGCCCCACCAGCGACGAATACGGATTCCTGCACCGTGGCACGCGTGTACGAAAAATGCACTCATCGTACCGCAGTACTTTCCGTACAATCGGCGACACACCGCTTGCAACAGTCACAAGGCAGGGCGTCACCCCGATCAAGATGGATTACAACCATCGCCGCAAGGACAGGAATGTAACCATTCAGCCATATTTCGAGGAAAAAGTTTCTATTGTTTACTACTATCCCAACATGCAGCCTGACATCATCGACTCGCTGGTTGAGAATGGTTACCGCGGTATTGTGATTGCCGGTACAGGCCTGGGGCATGTGAACAAGCCACTTTACCCGGCCATCGAAAGGGCTGCAAAAGCCGGTGTTGCCATCTACATGACCGTGCAGACGCTCTGGGGATATGTCCATATGTTTGTTTACGATACCGGCCGCGACCTCATGGCAAAGGGTATTGTTCCTGCCGAAAACATGCTTCCCGAAGTGGCTTATATCAAGCTGGGCTGGGCGCTGGGGCAAACCAACGACCTGGAGGAAGTGAAACGCATTATGTTAACACCCATTAATGATGAAATCACTCCCCGCGAACCGTATAACGGGTATCTTGTTTACCAGGGCGGCGTGAGGGAAGTGGAAGAGTTTATAAGGAAAGTACACAAGTAGAGTTTCAAGTTTCAGGTTTAATGTTTCAAGTTTTTAGTTATGACACTGATTAAATTAGTTGAACCGGATGAAGCTACGGGGAAAGTAGCTGAGGTTTACGAATCCATGATAAATACCATGGGGTTTGTACCCAATGCGTTTAAGGTTTTCAGTCCGAGCGCACATTTGCTGGAAGCGCAGGTGAGCAATCTTCGCTATTTCATCAGGCATAAAACCCTGGGTGGCAAGCTGCTGGCACTGGTACGCCTGCTGGTTTCGGAAGAGGAAGTTTGTGAGTACTGTGTGGGTATGAATTCCGGCATACTGCTGCAATATGGCATCCTGCCCGACCAGCTGAGTGAAATCAAGAAAGAACCTGCTAAAGCCCCGCTTGAAGAAAAGGAACTGGCCATGTTGCTGTTTGTACTGAAAGTGGTGAAGGATTCCAATTCAACGGAGCAGAAGGATATTGAAGCCCTGAAGTCGCTTGGCTGGACCGACGGCGACATACTTGATGCTACCTTTCACGGCACATCACAGGTTGGTATTGATAAAATTTTCAATGCTTTTAAGCTGGAGAGCGACCGCTAGCTGGCGGCTTATCACCTGATTTCAATCTTCTCACCCCTGAATTCCACCACATC
>DAONEL010000212.1:0-2839 GCA_035403045.1 Bacteroidales bacterium | reverse complement strand
TTGCTGTGGCAATATCAGCTTCAGGTCCCCAGATAATAAGCTGTGCATCGTTTTCACCGGCTTCGAGTAATTGGGCAATCTTTGCCCATTCACCATCGGCGAGTATGGGGTCAAATTCCTCAGTATGCGTCATGTGAGGCTTTTCAATACAGGCAATTACCTTCAACCGTTCGCTCAGTTCATCAGCGAACATTTTCCCGGGTTGTGTAAAGTGCGAAAGAATGCCTTTGAACTGCGGGAGGTTAATGGCCACAAGCCTGTGCTTGTAATACCGCGCCTTGGCAATAGGGTCGTAATTGGTCTTTATCGAATCGTAATCCAGCTTTTCACTTCTCACCTTCCACGAAGCCACATCAGCTACGCGGCTGAGCAATTCGTCGCGTATGGCCAGCAAAGCCCACTGCCTGAAACTCTCGTTATGTGTGAGTTCGGGAATCCACCGTGTGTGCGCCACACCTTTAATTTCGACACGCGACCCGCCCCGGCAGCTCACGTTAACATCCTGGCGCCCGGCACCAATACCGGTACGAACCTTGCCGGTGCTGCGATTGAGGAAACGGATATAGTTGCATGCCTCTTTCACCTCGTCGGGGTTTACCATATCAGGATAAGTGACCGTTTCGATGAGCGGCATACCAAGCCTGTCGGTGCGGTAAACACGGGTGTGGCCTATATCGGAAACTTCGCGGCAGGAATCCTCCTCAAGCGAAAGCTGTATAAGCCTCACTTTTTTATTTTTCAACGGGATTTCACCTTCGACGCCAATAATGGCAGTCCTCTGAAATCCGGTAGGGATACTGCCGTCGAGGTACTGCTTGCGGGTAATATGAACTTCACCTACAATGTTGAGTTTTGACACCAGTGATATCTGAATGGCAATTTCGAGGGCTTCGCGGTCGAGCGGAAATGGCGGAGTGTCGTCCACTTCGTAGGTGCAGGTGGTAACGCTTCTCAACCGGTAGATGATCTCTTTCCTGGTTTTGAATTCCATAAGCGCCGTGCCGTCGTATTCTCCGAGTTCGCTGAGCGTGGGGCGCATATGCCTGATCACTTCAGCATCAAACTGGTTTGGTTTCTGGTAAATACCGGCAGGGCAACGGCAGAAAAGCTTCTTGCTGGTTAACAGTTGCTGGTGTACTTCGAGTCCCGACATAAAACCTATCCGGTCGTAGTCTGACTGGGTTGCCTGCTGCCGGGAGACGTATCCGATTTTTTCGCGGGAAGCTTCATAATTGCCGCGAGCGTCGAAAGAATGATTCATTAAAAGTCCTTTTGTTTGAGTGGCTCAAAAGTATGGAATTGCCGGTATTTATTGGAGTTGAATATGAAAAGAAAAGAACCATCGTTATCATTTTATCAACACCTGTCATCTCTCAATTTCATATTCAGGTGCTTGTCTAAAGTCATCAACCTTCAGTTTCGTCAATAAAATTTACCTTTGCAATCCCAAAAGCCATTTTGCATCTGCCGATGAAGCCTGCCCGACTGAAAATATTATTGCTGTTTGCCTTTACATGGTTAATTATTCACCCCGTGCTGGCGCAGGAAACTTATCGCATTCAGATAGTGCGTGCCGGGGCAATGGCTCACAATAAGTACATCGGCGAGAATATCGTGAGGGCCATAGGAAACCCCGTATTTGAACATGCCGGCGCTTACCTTTATTGCGACAGCGCCTGGCTTGACGAGGTGACCAATAATCTCGACTGTTATGGGAATGTTCGCATCAAATCAAGCGACACGCTCAATCTCTATGGCAAATTTCTTCATTATGAGGGAAATACAAAAATCGCCAGGATATCGGATAATGTGAGGCTTGTTGATAACCAGACCACTCTCACCACCAATTACCTTATATTCGACCGCAATACGCAGATTGCCTATTACAATACCGGTGGAAAAGTTGTGAACAAGAACAATACCCTCACCAGTAAAAAAGGCGATTACCACACCGACAAGAAAGTCATGTACTTTAAAGAAGATGTGGTGATGAAAAATCCTGATTATACGATACACTGCGACACCATGAAGTATAACACGCAAAACAGGGTGTCGTACTTCGAAGGGCCAACAATTATTCAGGGGAAAAAAAGTTACCTGTACTGCGAAAACGGGGAATACAACAGCATTACAGGACAATCGGCTTTCAGCGAAAATGCATTGCTTGTGGACGAAGGCCGGCGCCTTACAGGCGACAGCCTGTATTACAACGAAGTGACTTACAGCGGGAAAGCAGTCAAAAACATCATTCTGACCGATACAGCGCAGGACCTGATGATAAAAGGCAACTTTGCCGAATATTTCAAGAAAAAAGGTTTCGCCATGATCACCGACAGCGCGGTAGCCATGCTTGGCGATACAAAGGATACCCTTTTTCTTCATGCCGATACACTCAGGGCAATTTTTGATACCGTGAAACAGGAATCGCGCGAACTGATGGCTTTTCACAATACCCGTTTCTATCGCACCGATCTTCAGGGCGTTTGCGACTCATTACATTTCAGCTTCCCCGACTCACTCATTACCATGTACCGCGTACCAATCCTTTGGTCAGAAAAGAACCAGATCACGGCGGATACAATTTACATTGTTACAGGTAAAAACACTGTGAAAACTGTCCATATGAATATTTCGGCTTTTATCATTTCGCAGGATTCGAGCCTGAAATTTAACCAGGTGAAGGGCAAAAAAATGACAGGTTACCTGACTGACAATAAGTTATACAGGATTGATGTGGATGGAAATGCCGAAACCGTGTATTATGTGCGGGAGGATGATGAATCGCTTATCGGCATAAACAAGGCTGCGGGTAGCCGCATGCGCATCTACATGGATAAGG
>DAONEL010000211.1:0-2856 GCA_035403045.1 Bacteroidales bacterium | reverse complement strand
TCACCATTCGGGCAAAAAAAACCTCCTGTGTATTGTGCAGGAGGTCTCAGGTTTTGAGCGGAAAACGGGACTCGAACCCGCGACCCCAACCTTGGCAAGGTTGTGCTCTACCAACTGAGCTACTTCCGCGTTGTTGGAATGAGGGTGCAAATATACAATGATTTTTAAATCGCCCAAATCTACTCAGTATTTTTCCAACATTTTTTTTATCTGATTGAGCTTCATCAGGGCTTCCACGGGTGTCAGCGTATTTATATCCAGGTGGATAATGTCGTCGCGTATCTGCTCAAGCAAAGGGTCACTTAACTGAATCAGGCTTAGCTGGTAAGGATCATTTCCCGGCTTTGATGTACGTTTCAAGGCTGCTTTCCCTGCCAGCTGTTCACTGCTGTGTTTGTTCTCAAGCAAGGGCAGCAACTCTTCGGCACGCTTCAGCACCCCGCCCGGCATACCGGCCATCCTGGCTACATGAATGCCAAAGCTGTGCTCACTGCCACCGGGGGTTAGTTTGCGCAGAAAGATCACCTTGTTCCCAACCTCTTTCACTGCAACATGGTAGTTTTTTATTCGTTGAAAGGTGTCGGCCATTTCGTTGAGCTCATGATAATGCGTGGCAAACAACACTTTGGCGCGGAAGAGGGGATGTTCGTGGATGTATTCGGTCATTGCCCAGGCGATGGAAATTCCATCGTAGGTACTCGTGCCCCTGCCAATTTCATCGAGCAGAATGAGGCAACGGTCGGAAATATTGTTCAGGATGCTGGCAGTTTCATTCATCTCCACCATAAAGGTCGATTCACCGGATGAAAGGTTGTCGGAGGCGCCGACACGGGTGAATATCTTATCCACAATGCCGATGGATGCGGATTTAGCAGGGACAAAACTGCCTATCTGTGCAAGCAGGACTATCAGGGCGGTTTGCCGCAGCAATGCGGATTTCCCCGACATATTCGGCCCGGTCAGAATGATGATCTGCTGCTGGTCATTGTTGAGCATCACATCGTTGGCAATGTATTCCTCGCCGGTGGGCATAAGTCTTTCAATTACCGGGTGCCGTCCCTGTTTGATATCAATCGTCGGGCCATCATTTATTTCGGGGCGCACATACCTGTACTCATGGGCTATCCGGGCAAACGACAGCAGGCAATCGAGGCGGGCAATAAGCTGGGCATTGAGCTGGACCGGCTCAACATAACCGGCAAGGCTCAGCACAAGCTCGTTGAAAAGCTGTGTTTCGAGTTCGAGAATTCTTTCACCGGCACTCAGAATCTTCTGTTCATACTGTTTCAGTTCCTCGGTAATGTATCGCTCAGCATTTACAAGTGTCTGTTTCCTCATCCATTCGGCAGGCACTTTATCCTTGTGGACGTTGGTTACCTCAAGATAATAACCGAATACATTGTTGAAACCTACCTTAAGGGAAGTGATGCCTGTACGTTCGATTTCTCGCTGCTGGATCTGAACAAGATAGTCCTTTCCTGAATGCTGAATATACCGCAGTTCGTCCAGTTCTTCTGAAACGCCTGCCGCAATCACCATTCCTTTGGCTACTGTTACAGGTGCTTCAGGATGTATTTCTCGCCCGATTTTGTCGGCAATCAGTTCACATGGATTTAGCTGGTCGGCAATGTGCCTGAAAGCGTCATTGCCTGAACCCGAACAGGCTTCTTTTACAGGAATGATCGCCTGCAATGCCCGCCGCACCTGCAAGACTTCACGCGGGCTTATCCTCCCGACGGCTACTTTGGAGATCAGTCTTTCCAGGTCTCCGATCACCTTTATCTCATGCTCAATTTTCCCGGTAAAAGGTTGATGCTGAAGCAGATGTTCAACCATTTCATGCCTTTCGACGATCGGTTGTTTATCCTTAAGCGGGAGCAATATCCATCGTTTCATCAGGCGTGAACCCATGGGTGATATGGTACGGTCGATGACCGACAGCAGCGAAGTAGCATTTTCGTTTTGGCTGTTCAGGAGTTCGAGGTTCCTGATGGTGAACCTGTCGAGCCACACATAATGATCTTCCTCAATGCGTGAGATTTTGCTGATATGCTGAATGCGGTCGTGCTGGGTTTCGGAGAGGTAGTGAAGTGCAGCGCCGGCAGCGATGGTGCCATTGGTGAGTTCGCTTACACCGAAGCCTTTGAGTGAAGTGGTCCCGAAATGGTTGAGCAGAAGCTGGCTGGCAAAGTCAAAGGTAAACACCCAGTCTTCGAAATAACTGAGATAGAAGCGGTTGCCGAATATTTCGGTAAATTGCTGCCGTTTGTTTTTTTGAACGATGACCTCACTGGGGCGGAAAGTCTGAAAGAGCTTGTCGATATAATCGTTGGAACCCTGGGCCAGCATGAATTCGCCGGTGGAAATATCGAGGAAGGAAACCCCTGATGATGCCGGCAGGAGGTGAATACAGGCCAGGAAGTTATTCTCCTTGTTTTCGAGTATTTTATCGTTGTATGAAACGCCGGGAGTAACAAGTTCGGTGACACCGCGTTTTACGATGGTTTTTGTGGCTTTTGGATCTTCGAGCTGGTCGCAGATGGCCACACGATAACCGGCACGCACAAGCTTGGGCAGGTAAGTATCGAGAGCATGGTGCGGAAAACCAGCCAGTTCCACATAGGCTGCCGATCCGTTGGCGCGGCGCGTAAGAACAATGCCCAGTATCTCAGATGCTTTAATGGCATCACTCCCGAATGTTTCGTAGAAATCACCAACCCTGAATAATAACAAGGCATCAGGATACTTGGTCTTGATGGCATTGTACTGCTTCATCAGCGGTGTAAGGGCAGTATCTTTTTCGGCAGAGGACAAGGGAAGAAGTTTAAAGTTTAAAGTTTAATGTTTTAAGTTGTT
>DAONEL010000210.1:0-2901 GCA_035403045.1 Bacteroidales bacterium | reverse complement strand
GGGTGGAATACATCCAGCGCTTCCATCTTTTCGCCGGTACCGATAAATTTGATCGGCTTATTCACCACCGCTTTAATCGTAAGGGCAGCTCCACCACGGGTATCGCCGTCCATCTTGGTAAGGATGACACCGTCAAAATTGAGTTTGTCGTTAAAAGCCTTGGCAGTATTCACCGCGTCCTGTCCGGTCATGGCATCTACCACAAAGAGTATTTCATGCGGATTGACAGCATCTTTGATGTTGCCGATTTCGTTCATCATCTCTTCGTCAATCGCCAAGCGGCCTGCCGTATCGATGATGACGATATCTCTTCCCCATTCTTTGGCATATTTGACAGCTTCTTTGGCAATCTTAACCGGTTCTTTAGAGTCGGGGTTGGAATAGACTTCAACGTCAACCTGCTCGCCCAATACTTTCAACTGCTCAATGGCAGCCGGACGATAGACGTCACAAGCTACCAGTAAAGGTTTTTTGCCTTTTTTGGTTTTAAGGTAATTGGCCAATTTGACGGCATGAGTAGTTTTTCCGGAGCCCTGAAGACCTGCCATCAGAAGGATCGAAGGATTTGACTTGATGTTAATGTCAACCGAGCTGCTCCCCATGAGGTTAATCAACTCATCATAGGTGATTTTTACCATCAATTGGCTGGGAGAAACGGCCTTCAGCACATTCTGTCCCAGTGCTTTCTTCTTAACGTCATCGGTAAAATCCTTTGCAATTTTATAGCTGACATCGGCATCCAGGAGGGCTTTACGCACTTCTTTCATCGTTTCGGCAATGTTTATCTCGGTGATATAACCTTGCCCCTTAATTATCTTAAACGCTTTCTCTAATCTGTCGGTTAAACTCTCAAACATACGTTATAAAGGAAATAATCTTTAGTTTATTTTTTTAATTCTTCTTTCATTCGTTGGCCGATAAGGCTTATAAAGTCGTTTACAGACATACTTCCTTTATCACCAGCGCCATGTTCACGAACGGAAACGGTCTTTTCGGCGGCTTCTTTTTCGCCCACAATAATCATAAAGGGGATTTTGCTAACTTCGGCATCCCGAATTTTACGTCCTGCCTTTTCGTTTCTTTCGTCCATGATGGTGCGAATGTCATTTTCTTCCAGCAACTGCTTAACCTCTTGCGCATAGTCAATATGTTTTTCGCTGATTGGCAGCACAATTACCTGGTCGGGGGTGAGCCACAACGGGAAATTACCTGCAGTATGTTCCAGTAAGACAGCCACAAAGCGTTCCAGTGAGCCGAAAGGAGCGCGGTGAATCATCACAGGGCGTTTTCTTTGCTGGTCAGCATCGGTATATTCCAGTTCGAAGCGTTCGGGCAGGTTGTAATCCACCTGAACAGTTCCCAATTGCCATTTACGACCGATGGCATCTTTTACCATAAAGTCAAGCTTAGGTCCGTAGAAAGCAGCTTCACCTATTTCCACAACAGTTTGCAGTCCCTTTTCGGCAGCCGCTTCCATGATGGCATTTTCAGCTTTTGCCCAATTTTCTTCAGAGCCTATATATTTCTCTTTATTGTTGGGGTCATGAAGGGAAACCTGTGCAATATAATCTTTAAAGTCGAGAATGCTGAAGATGTAAAGGATAATATCAATCACCTTGCAGAATTCCTCTTTCAGTTGGTCGGGCGTACAGAAGATATGAGCATCATCCTGTGTAAACCCGCGCACTCTTGTCAACCCGTGCAATTCGCCGCTTTGTTCATAGCGATAGACCGTTCCGAACTCGGCAAGTCGCAGAGGAAGGTCACGGTAGGAGCGGGGTTTCGAAGCATAAATTTCGCAGTGGTGAGGACAATTCATCGGTTTAAGGAAGAACTCTTCGCCTTCCTGCGGAGTGGTAATCGGGCGGAAAGAGTCTGCCCCGTATTTTTGGTAGTGACCTGAAGTTTTATACAGGTCAACATTGCCGATATGAGGGCAAATTACCTGTTGGTAACCGTATGACTTTTGTACTTTTTTGAGGAAATTTTCCAGTCTTTCTCTCAGGGCAGCTCCTTTCGGCAACCAAATAGGCAAGCCGGCACCCACTTTCTGTGAGAAGAAGAAAAGTTCCATCTCCTTGCCCAGCTTTCTGTGGTCGCGTTTTTTAGCCTCTTCCAGCAGAACCAGATATTCGTCAAGTTCTTTTTTCTTTGGAAAAGTAATTCCGTAAATACGGGTAAGCTGTTTTCTCTTTTCGTCGCCGCGCCAATAAGCTCCCGCAGTATTCAGCAACTTGATCGCTTTAATAGAGGCGGTATCAAAAAGGTGTGGTCCACGACAAAGGTCCGTAAAATTACCGCTTTGATAGAAAGTGATAGTCCCGTCTTCAAGGTCATTGATCAGTTCCAGTTTATATTCGTCTCCTTTTTTGGTAAAATAATCCAGAGCTTCAGCTTTGCTCACCTCTCTGCGTTCCAGGCGGGTTCGCTGTTGGGCAATGGCGGTCATTTTTTCTTCAATTGCCGGAAAGTCATCTGAAGAGATGGTATAGTTCATAAAATCGATATCATAGTAGAACCCGTTCTCGATACTGGGTCCGATACCGAACTTAACTCCCGGATATAATTCTTCTATAGCTGCGGCCATAAGGTGGGCTGAAGTATGCCAGAAAACATCTTTTCCTTCCGGGTCATTCCATGTAAACAGGGTAACGGCAGCATCTTCGTTCAGTTCATAATTTAAGGCCACCACTTTATCGTTCACTTTGGCTGCAAGCACGTTGCGTGCAAGACCTTCACTAATGCTCACGGCAATTTGATAAGGCGTGGTTCCCTTTTCAAACGTCCGCACTGAGCCATCAGGTAATGTAATATTGATCATAATGTAATGATTTTTATGAGTCTGCAAAAATAGTAAATTTTGTCGAAAAATAAGTGTTATCTCAATCTTCTGATTTTTAT
>DAONEL010000209.1:0-2952 GCA_035403045.1 Bacteroidales bacterium | reverse complement strand
ACTGAATCGGGACAATACATGACCCGATAACCTTTGTTCTTAAGCCGCCAGCAGAAGTCAATTTCTTCCATGTGGGCAAAAAAGTCTTCATCCAACCCGCCTAACTCTTTATAAACCCTGGCTTTAACAAACATGCAGGCACCGGTAGCCCAGAATATCTCGGCTGGTGTATCATACTGCCCTTTGTCTGTTTCAATCGACTGAAAAATGCGTCCCCGGCAGAAAGGGTAACCATACCTGTCGATGAATCCCCCGGCAGCACCGGCATATTCAAATTTCTCGGTATGATGATAGGAACGCAGCCGGGGTTGGCAGGCAGCTATCTTTTCATCCTGCTCCATAAGGTCAATCACCGGTTTTATCCAGTTTTCGGTAACTTCAATATCGCTGTTCAGTAACACATAATAATCGGCGTCAACCTGGGCGAGTGCGTCGTTGTATCCTTTTGCAAACCCGCCATTGGTCCTGTTTTGTATTATCCTGATTTGCGGGAAATTATCCTGAAGAAATTCCACTGAACTGTCGGTACTGGCATTGTCAGCCACTATTACTTCAGCAAAACCGGCGCTATGTTCTATGACACCAGGTAAAAACTGCCGTAAAAATTCACGGCCATTCCAGTTCAATATTACGACTGCTACGGAGGGCAAAGCTGGCAAGTTAAGGCGGAAATTAGTAAAGAGATTACACGAGGATTAATGAGGAACTGCTTTCACTGCATCCCGAAGCGAAAATAATGAATTAATTGACAAAAACATTGATATTTGATCAATCTTCCACTTTATATTTCCATCTGCGGTGCGACCAAAGCCATTGTTCAGGATGGCTAACAATATCTTTTTCAAGAATTTCCACATGCCTGTTTGTAATCTCATGCTCGGCTGTGAATTTTGGAGAATCTGTTATCAACTCAAATTCCACTTCATAAAAACCTCTTTTCACCCTTTGCAGGTGAGCAAACATTACCACATGATCCAGTGATTTGGCAATTCGCTCGGTACCCAGGAAAACTGCCGTTTGCTGATTTAAGAAAAGTGTATGATAATTTATTTCATCCCTGTGCGGCGTTTGATCGGCCAGAATGGCTGTGAGGCTTAGTTCGTGCCGGCGCGATGCCATAATGCGGTAGGCGCTTTTAAACGGTATGAGCACATCCTTCATGAACTGCGTCCTGAGAAAAGTCATGAATTCTTCAAACACCTCGCTGCTAAGTGGTTTCACAATGGCGCAATTATGCACGAAACCGGGGCACTGCAGCGCCGTTGAAGGCGGATACCATTCCCAGTTGCCGCAATGGCCGCTTACCATCATCACACTGCGGCCCTGCAAGCGGTATTTTTCAAGCAATTGAGGGTTCACAACCTTCATCCTGCGCTGCAATTCAGCGGCTGTTATGCCCTGAGTTTTCAGTACCTCAAAAATTATATCCGACAGATTCAGGTAGAACTGCCGGCAGATTATTTTTCGTTCGGCATCAGTTTTAAGCGGAAATGATTTGCTAAGATTTTCCTCAACAACCTTTCGGCGGTACTTTAAAACTGAGTGCAGCAAAAAAGCAAGAAAGTCCGATTTCAGGTAAAGAATGCTGAAAGGCAACCGGCTAATGAACCAATTAACGGTTTTCAGAGTTTGCAGGCGAAAATTCATGGAAATCTCGGAACGAAAACAATAATATTACGGTTAATAAGTGCTTTCCCATTGTTCTCTTGCTTTCCCGCTGAAATAATCAGCATCTTTTGTCCGGTCAAGGTCCATCGGGTTATTGTTGCGGAAGGTGTCGCGGCTATGAAGATCCACTTCCCACCTGTAATTGTTTATTTCGCCTTTTACGTTTGAGTGGAGTATCTCAAAATCGTTGTGGGCATAATCACGGGAATAAAACAGGAACTTACCATTTGACTGTGTACCAATGGTATAATAGTGCCAGATTTCATAAGGCCATGCCGAAGGGTCCATATACTCGCGGAAGCGCGAATTTGGCGGCCCATACTGCAGGTAAACCCGGCCGCGCTCTGTTTCATATCCTTTTTTTGAAGGTGTTTTGAACTCTTGGTTTACGGCTAAAACCTCCACATAATATTTTTGCCATTCACCTGCAGGATTCAACATATTTCTGGATTGCCAGAAAGCAAGAAAATATTTCTGCATGGTTTCGAGGCTGGCTATTTTGAGCTGTGTATCAATAAAAAGCTTTTCAGATGATGATGAAATCGGGAAACACATCCTGATAAATTCCCTGAGTGTATCAGGATTGCTGTATGCAGCTACAAATGAGTTGTTTATATTCACACCCGAAAGATCATTTGTATTGTATGTAATCGCGGGATTACTTCGTTGGAAGAACAATGATTTTCTCATCAACTCCTTGTTTTCCTTGTCCCTTGCAGCCACAACCAGGTTGTAGTTTCCTGATGGCAATGCCGAAATATCGAACTCACTGAAAACCACGTTTATCGGCTTCAGGATTTCTCTTTTCAACCGTAAATTCTCCGCCACTATTTTTCCTGTTTCAAACGATTCTATTGAGGTTGCAACCACGTATCTGTCATCGCCGCCAAGCAGTTTTCCCATATTGTACAGTTCAGTGTAAAATGTGATCTTATTTACCTGTTGGGGGAAGAAATTATCGAGATATGGAATGAAATCATAACCGCTCTTCGTAAGTTGTCCCGGTTTATCAACTTTGGTAAATGATTCGATGAGTTGCACATCTGATATCCTGGCCTGGCCGTCGGGAAAATCAAGGTTAACCTCATCAGTGACCAGGAAAGGTTTCATATCCCGGTTTTTATCAGCAATCGAAATATCAATATCATACTTGCCGTTTGGCAATGCGATACGCTGCTGATCGAGGAAACTGAAATTGACGGCAGCCGTGTCATCCACTTCAGGGCTAAAGAGTTCATACTTCCTGAAATCCCTGATTGAATCATTTTGCTTGAAAAGCATGGT
>DAONEL010000208.1:1476-2981 GCA_035403045.1 Bacteroidales bacterium | reverse complement strand
AGAAATGGCTGTGCTTATTGCATCCACAAACCGGTTCCTGCACGAGCAGTTCGACAGCCTGGCCTTCGTGATGATGCACAAGCACCCGGAGTATTACAGCGATTGGGTGGTTCTGCGCGGCGACGGAAGCCGGAAGAAAAGAAAGGGAACTCATACAAAGAATGAAACTGCATCAGGCTGTGCTTCTGCTATCTCACATACAAACAGAGCATCAGCCAGACCAATGCAGGAACCTGTAACGGTTAAAACCACAGCAGAAATCGGTACTGATCAGCCTGCCAATACACAGCCATACGATCAGCCTGTTTTTATCCCCGATGAACTAAGGAAATCGCTCCCGGATTATATTGAAAAAGTAGTTGAAGAGAGGCGTTGTATCCCGGCTGCAGGTCAGCGGCTTATCAAACCGGGGAATGTGCCTTTTAAATTGAAAGAAACGATTGATCGCCAGGGTTCGCGCGCGTCTTCAGACGCGTGCGCCGTGGGCAGGTCTTCAGACGCGTGCGCTGTGGGCAGGTCTTCAGACGCGTGCGCTGTGGGCAGGTCTTCAGACGCGTGCGCCGTGGGCAGGTCTTCAGACACGTGCGCTGTGGGCAGGTCTCCAGACGCGTGCGCTGTGGGCAGGTCTCCAGACGTGTGCGCTGCATTTAGCTAAATAAGCCTAATCCACTACCGGAGTTTCTCACAAATAATGGCTCAATTCTTCAAAAGAATACTTATGCTCGCTGTTGTTTTCGCTTTCGTAAAACAATAGTCAGCCTGTCCCGTTATCTATGCATAATTTCTACTTTCGGCACCACAAAATTCAACGACACTGCTTCACGGATGCTTTCGTATAAACCACTGCTTTTCACTTTCATACTGGCAGCCATTGCCATCAATCTTGCATCTGCACAACAAAAACCCGTAAAAATCACCGTGAATGCTCCCGATAAAACCACCCTGCCGGGAGCTACGGTGCAGTTAAAGAATGAGATCGGCGCAAAACATTTTTCGACCACCAACCTCGACGGGATAGCTGTTTTTGAAAAAGTAACGAATGGAAAATATGCGCTGAATATCACTTTCATAGGTTATGCACCTCTGGATACCACCCTCGCAATAACCTCCGCAACAAGGAATTTTGCGGTAACCATGCAAACCTCCTCCATTGGCTTGCAGGAGGTAAATATTGTGGCGCGCAGGCCCATCATCACCCAGGAAGACGACAAAACCATCATAGACCCTTCACCCCTGGTGAATACCGCCACCAATACCCTCGAAGTGCTCGAAAGCACACCCGGAGTGTATGTTGACCAGGAAAGCGGCATTTACCTTTCGGGAACTACTCCCGCAACCGTGCACATCAACGGGCGCGAACAAAAAATGGGCAACCAGGACCTGAACACCATTCTGCGGAGCCTGCCACCCAACGCCATCGAAAAAATAGAACTCCTGCGCACGCCATCGGCAAAATTCGATGCGGCAAGTTCGGGTGGCATAGTGAATATTGTATTGAAAAAAGG
>DAONEL010000208.1:0-1376 GCA_035403045.1 Bacteroidales bacterium | reverse complement strand
ATCACTTACGACTTTAACCCGCGGGTGAGCCTGAGCTCCGACAGCCGCGTGAATGCAGGTTTCCGGAACGGCAATTCAACCAATGTGAACACCATACAGTCATTGGGAACGATGCTTTCGCAAAGTGAAAACCCCATTGAGAACCACAACCTGTTCACCAGTATCCAGCAGGATGTAAGCCTCATCATAAAACTCGACACCGTTGATTCAAAACTCGAGAACAAACTCAGCTACAGCTTCAACCGCAGCAATTTCGACCAGGATTATGCCACCAATTACATCTATCCTGTGAGCACAACCTTTTCGGGTGGCGGCAGCAACCTGCAGGACAGGCACTATATCGTGTTTCAATCTGACCTTACCTGTGGTTTGCCTTACAGCATCAATCTCGAAACCGGCGTAAAAACTTCCTGGCAAAGCTTTAAAAGCGATGCTGACTATTTTTATAATATTGAAGATGAAAAAGTTACCGACACGCAGCGCACTAATGCATTTTCGTACCGTGAAAACATAAGCGCTGCCTATCTGCAAGCTTCAAGGCTGTTGTTTTCACAAATCAGGTTAAAAGCCGGCGCACGCATGGAATACACTTATATGGACGGAAAGCAAACCCTGCCTTCCGACACAGGATTCCTGGTGAAACGTTTCGATTTCTTTCCCTATGTCTATCTCAGCCGCCCGGTGATGAAGATCATGGGCGCCGAAATCCTGGGTTACCTCATTTACCGCAGGACCATCAACAGGCCGGGTTACCAGGAGCTGAACCCGTCAACCCGCTTCATCGACCAGTTTTTATACGAATCGGGCAACCCGGCGCTCACGCCGCAGTTTACACAGAATGTGGAAGCCAACATAAGTTTCAACGATTTCCCGGTGTTTGCCATTGGCCGCAATGTGACCACCAATATATTTTCAACGGTGATGTACCCTTACCGGAACACCCCGGACATACTGCTGCGCACCTACGACAACCTTGGCAAAAATACCGAAACCTATTTCAGGGGGGTGGTTGGGATGCCTCCGGGAGGGAAATATTTCTTTGCCCTTGGCACACAATACAGCTTTACGCAGTACGATGGTTTTTACGACAACAAACCCTGGAAATACAACAGCAGATCATGGCGGTTCTTCACTTTCCATTCGCTGAACCTGGCCAAAAATACCAAACTCACAGTGAACGGCTTCCTGATGACCCGCGGGCAGTGGAATTTTTACGAACTGAAGACATTCGGCCAGTTGAATGCCGGCATCACTCAGACTTTCCTCAACAAGAGGCTCACCATCACACTGAATGCCCGCGATATTTTCAAAACCATGGTGAATAATTTCACCTATACGCAGGGCGACATTGTAAGCTCCGGCGACCGCTACTCCGA
>DAONEL010000207.1:0-2993 GCA_035403045.1 Bacteroidales bacterium | reverse complement strand
CAGTGCAAAATTAAAAAAATAAGAGATGCCCTTTCGGACATCTCTTGACAAAAAGAGCTTTGCAAAGCTTATTGCTGCACCTTAACATTGTAAGTAATGGATCCGGTGCTTCCTGTGGCGATATCGGTTACACGAATAAGGCCAAGTTTCCCTGAAGCGGTTTTGAAAGCCAGCACATTTCCTACAACGAGTTGTTTCACACTCGTATTGGTGGTGCTGCTTGCATAGGCAACAATCATGGCGTCATCAACGATGTTATCCCAGAGGATTTCATCGGTAACAAGGTTGAATGTTGTGGCATTCCTGGTCGTCCATTGTGAAAGTCCATAGGTGGCATTTGTGAAAACGTCGTTTATGGCGGTAGCATCGTTCGGGGCGGCAATTGTAGCGCCGTCGCTTACACCGTAATAATAGCACCAGTCAATTTTTGCCTGGTTGTTGAAAGCTTCAACCATTTTGTAAACACTGCCGTCGGCTGAGGCGAAGAAACTGCCATACGTGTTATTATAGTATGATCCAAGGATTTTCTGGTCAAATGTGCTGATGGCGCCACCAGCATTGGTGGTGATATTGAGCGAAATCTCTGCAGTTTCGCCATTGGCATCGGTAACTGTGAAAGTCCATTTTTCGGTACCGGCAATAAATGCAGCATTGGCATTCAGCTCGCTTGTAAATGATGACAGGTCGATGGCTTCGTCAGCTACAGTTACTGCATTACTGCCCATTGTACGAACAACTTTCAGGTTAGTGAGTTTGGCGCCCGAAGTACTGTTGGCAGTAGCTGAAATATTCACTGTAAAAGCTTCTCCCGCATCAAGTGTGGCATCGGCTGAAACGTAACCCGATCCCGTTACAAATTTGATAGTAGGCGAAAGGTCTTCTTCTTCGGTTGTACAGGAAGTGAAAAATGAAATGCTGGCCATAACGAGTAACAGGACAGCAATCAATCCGGTTTTTTTCATGATTAAGTGTTATTGGTGAATAATAATTAGGGGTTTAACGTGAAATTCACTGCAAAAGTACTCAAATTTCACAGAATTTCAACTTGGTGAATTAATTATCAAAACACATGCCAAACAATCATTCCGGGGTCAGGTTCTTCGAAACGCCCTGTAAACACTGCATTAGAGATATCAACCTTTTAAGTGTTAATAAAAATAATACTGAAATAACCATCAGAAGTAAAAATATATTTGCTTCTGCCTTTTTAGTTTTTATATTTTTGCAGCAAAATTAACCATCAAAAACAAACAACAAATGAAAAAACTGTTCCTTTTCCTCGCTGTTGCCGGCCTCATCTCATTTGCTGCATGTAAATCGAGCGAAACCAAAACCGAAGCTACTGCTGACACTACAGCCCAGGTTGAAGCTACTACCGACACTGCTGCTGCTCCCGCCGTTGCTGACACTACTGTTGCTCCTAAGTAATCAGAACATTGCACAGCGGTTACTAAACCTTATAAAAAAGGAAGCCTGAGCTTCCTTTTTTTTTATGCCTTCCTGACAACGAGCCCGGGAGTTGATTCAAACTCCCAACCTGAGGTATAAAAGTCAATCTTACACATCACACTATCTATGGTTATATTTTTTGTAAATTCATACATTTCAATCAATTACATCTCTTAATGCAACTTTTACAGGATATGATAATCCCGGTACATTTCAGGTTAAAAATTAAATACATCTTCCGGCTTGTTTAATAATCCGAAGCCAGTAACTTTGCTGTGGTTTGAGTCAGTAAATCACTTATTTCAACCCGTCAAATAATTCGCTGATCCTATGGAATTTAATACCGAAAAAGCTGTAACCGCCGGCAACAAAGGCAAAGGGGTGCGGTCCGACTGCCACGTAACCCTCGAACTCACTGCATCCGGCGGACGTGAAGTCGCAGTAGAAAGCAAAGTACAGGTAATGTACGGAGATGATATCCGCCGCCAGGCTAGCGAAATGCTCGATTTCTTCGGCATTGGGAATGCCAGAATGCTCATCGAGGACTCCGGCGCTTTGCCCTATGCACTGGCTGCACGCATCGAAGCCACGGTGAACCTGGCCAAACCGGGTGTTAAGGAATTCCTTCAGCCCATGCTTGCCGAAAATCAATATCACACTACCAGGGATAAGAACCGTTTTTCGAGGTTATACCTTCCCGGAAATACGCCAAGCCTAGCCATCAACGCCGGCATTCATAAGCCCGACGGCATTATCCTCGACCTCGAAGATGCCGTAGCCCCGGCACGCAAGTTTGAAGCCCGTTACCTGGTGAGGAACACCCTCCGCAGCATTGACTTTTACGGCGCCGAACGCATGGTCAGGATCAACCAGGTGCCGGCAGGCCTTGGCGACCTTGATTTCGTTGTGGCGCACAATGTAAACCTCATTCTTGTGCCCAAATGCGAGAGCGCTGACCAAATCAGGCTGGTGAATGAAAAGATCGCTGAAATAAAGGCAAAAAGCGGCGCTACCCAGCCCGTCTGGCTCATGCCGATCATCGAAAGCGCCCTGGGAGTGCTCAAAGCGCTTGAGATTGCCCAAAGCGAAAACGTAGTTGCCCTGGCCATCGGCCTCGAAGATTATACCGCCGACCTTGGCGTGAAACGCACCCAGGAAGGCACCGAATCATTCTTCGCCCGCAGCATGGTGGTGAATGCCTGCAAAGCTGCCGGTATTCAGGCCATCGACTCGGTTTACAGCGATGTCGCCAACATGGAAGGGCTCAAAGACAATGTGCTGCGTTCAAAAGCACTTGGCTTCGATGGTATGGGATGCATACACCCCAGGCAGATAAGGGTGATCCATGAGAATTTTGCTCCTGATGCTGACGAAATCGAAAAAGCAAAGAAAATTGTCAACGCGTTCATTGAAGCCGGTGAAAAAGGCCTTGGTGTCGTATCGCTGGGTACAAAGATGATCGACCAGCCGGTGGTGAAACGCGCACAGAAAGTCATAGCCCTTGCGGTGAACCTCGGGAAACTGAAAGCCGGATGGAGGGAAGA
>DAONEL010000206.1:0-3052 GCA_035403045.1 Bacteroidales bacterium | reverse complement strand
CGGCAGGCAGGCTAAGCACCCGGCACTAATCACCTCTTCCCTCTTATTTTATGGAGAGTGAGACAAATGCAGGCTTTTCATCATAATCATTCATCCATAAAGCATTTGTGTATTATTTTGTTGAAACCGACATAAATTCACGTATCTTTAGCTTCATTTTCCAGTTATGGATACGTCTGTTATAAGGATTATTGTTTTAATCTTCCTTATCCAAATTTATGTCCCGGACCCGCTATCGGCACAAACAGCCAGCCGTCCGGGCGATACTGCCGCTATTTCAATGTTGCTCTCAAAAGCCCGGAAAACATCGGCCGATTCTGCTGTTGCCATCTGCAGGCAGGCGATCTCCATCGCTGAGAACAACCTGAAGAAAGGTGGTTCCGGTGCTTTAATGAATGCATTTACCCGTAAACTGGTGAAATCGCAGCTTGAACTGGGACTGGCCTATTATCAGAATCTCGAGTATGACAAGTCGCTCGATGTTTACCAGCAAGCCCTGCAGTCAGCAACAAAGCTTGGTGATGCATTTTACCTGGGCGAATGCAATTTCAATATAGCCGAAGTGTATCTGGAGCAAAGCCGGTTTGCCGATGCCATGAATTTTTACCACCAGGCGCTTGCATACTATGCTAAAGCCGGCGACAAGACCGGCGAGTTCTGGAGCTATACCGGGATGGGAATTGTGCAGAAACAGGCCGGAAATTTCGGGGATGCGATCCTGTGTTACAATAACGCGCTGAAAATTGCCCGTGAGGGTAAAATGAGAGCGGAAGAAGCAATCTGTTACAACAACCTGGGAAATGTGTACCGCCGGCAGGGTGAATTTGCCAAAGCCATGGAATCTTATCAGAAGGCAATCACGGTCTTCCGGGATACAAAGGATGACGATGCCGTTTCCGACTGTCTCAACAATATTGGTAACCTATACCTCGACAATGGCGACCCATTCCGTGCACTCGACTATTTTAAACAGTCACTCAAGGTTGCACTCGATAAAGGGGATGAGTACCGGCTGATAATCAGGTATAAAAACCTGGCTACCGCCTATTCCGACCTGAAAGATTATGATAATGCAGCCCAGTACCTCAACGATGCCCTCAAACTGGCCGAAAAGTCAGGCGACAAATCATTTATCGCCTCATGCAACATGCTTTTTGGCAAGCTGAACGCTGATAAGAACGACTTTGCAATTGCCTGTGCCTATTATGCAAAGTCAGTGAATTTATATGCTGAAATAGGAGCAAAATCAGAACAGGCTGAAGCCCTTGTCGAACTGGCAGGCTCGCTGTTGTCGGCAGGCAAGCCGGGTGAGGCTTTACTGAGCGCCAGAGAAGCAGAAAAATTGGCTCAACAGACAGGCTCTTTAAAAAGCAGGCTCGATGCCAACCTCTGCCTGGCAAAATGTTACGACAAATCGGGCAATCCCAGGCAAGCATTTGAATACCTGAAACAGGCTACCGAGCTGAAGGACAGCATATACTCCGTTGAGAAGAACCGCACTATCGAAGAAATTGAGGCCGGTTTTGTGCGCAGCGAATTGAAAAAGGAAAATGAAACACTGACACAAAACAGCCTCTTGCAGAAGCAAGCCATACGTACGAAAAACATCATTATGTTTCTGCTGGTTGCAAGTCTGGCTATGGGCACAGCGCTGATCTGGCTGATTTTCAAGCGAATAAGGGAGGCAAAACGTGAAACCGGGATAATCAGGCAGCAAAGTGAACAGAAAATAGGGCAACTCAGCGAAGACCTTACCAACAAAGAGCGCGAGCTTACCACCAAAACCGTTTTCATAAACCAGAAAAACCAGTTACTTGAAAAACTGCTGGGTGAGCTGGATGAATTAAAGAAATCGGATGTGTCGGCACAATCCATTCAACACCTGCAGGTACAGTTGCGACAGGAGCTTTCACCCAATGCCTGGAAAGAGTTTGAAGTGCAGTTCAACGAGGTGCATCCTGGCTTCCAGCAGCGCCTGCTCGAAAAATATCAGGAGCTTACCCCGGCTGAACGCCGTTTGTGTTCTTTCATTCGCCTCAATATGAATACCCGCGAAATTTCTTCACTTTCCGGTCAATCCATTAAAAGTATTGAGGTGGCGCGTACCCGGATTCGTAAAAAAATCGGAGTACCCCACGAGCAGAATCTCAGCAATTTCATAGCCCTTCTTTGAAACTTCATTCCCTTTTAGTTAAAATTATTGTGCTACCCACCCTTTGAGTGTTTTTGTAGGGTGCTTGTTAAGCTTTTGTAAGGGGCTAAAAATAAGCGATTTATGATTACTGCTTTACATTTGTCACATCAACTGATGCCAGCCGAAAGAGACCGGGAAAAGTTTCTGACGGTGGCGGCCAAACCTTCAAAGACAAATGAAAGCCATGTTACCAGGATTATTTTTATGTTGCGCCGTCCTAGTATTGGGATGCAATACAGGCTTCAATCAACCGCAGGAAAACTTACTGCAGACCGGTGTAAAAGGCGACAAGCCAGCGGCAGTATTTCACCGCAGCCATGAACCCAACGAAAACGCCTTCACATTCCTGCTTCCCCAAGGGTGGGGCATAACAGGCGGAATTACGCGGGTTGACCCCAATGCATCGGGCGGAGCCGGCAATGCCATCGAAGCCAAGCTTTACATGAAATTATCTTCAGCCGATAACAAAGCGGGCATGGGCTGGCTGCCCGACACACGCTTTTTTGATATGCGCCGCTATCCCGGCCAAAACCTCGCGGCACCCATGTTCCCCGATGGCAGCAACTACAACGGTATGACCGTGATGACAATGCCCGATCCTGCAACTTTTATCAGGATGGTGGCATTCCCTTTTGCTCATCCTCATGCACAGGGTATGTCAATAACCGGGATTCAGGCGCTGCCCCAACTGGCCGAAGAATTCGGAAACCTATCGGCAAAGATGCTGGGAGGATATCGCTTTTCCTACCAGGTTGCGATTGCAACGCTTGAATACTCTGAAAACGGCATCCAATACCTCGAAAAGATGGTTTGCGCCATCGAGGATTACGGACAGATGGGTGGAGGTTTGTGGGGCAA
>DAONEL010000205.1:0-3116 GCA_035403045.1 Bacteroidales bacterium | reverse complement strand
CCACCACAGCAATTTCTTCCTCCGTAAGCCCGTACAACTCATACACCAGCCGGTTCACGCGCTCCTCGCAGTGATCTATTTTCGCCTGCAACTGCTCCCGCCGGCTCTCAAGGGTGACAGACTGAAGTTCCCGGTTAAGAGAGAGAAGTTGGTCAACGAAGCTATCTAATTCGGATGCTATATGTTTGCCGATGACAGGAATTGGAAATTGAAGAATATCCCTGATCATGATCTGAGGAAAAGTATCATCATCTTTGATCTGAAACTTCTTCCTGAAATACCATCCAATTAAGGTGGAATTAAGGATTCCTAAAAGGCTTTTATACGAATAATCAGCACTCATTATCTTCAATACAAATAGAAGAGTGTTGCAATAAGATGTATCAGGAATATATGTGGCAATCAAAGTTTTACCAGTAATTTTTCTAATTAAAATTTTTTCTCCAATGAAGTTATTACTATTTCGTGGTGCTGCTAACCATTCTCCATATTCAAGCCAATTGTCTTCTTTCCAAAATAATTGGTAACGACCAATATGCTTCCCATCAAAAAATGGACTCCAGTATTCATTATTTTTCAATGATGATGTGAATGGTTTGGAGTCCCTAATAATCTCTGTTTGGGGTGGTTTCCCTTTGCCAACTTCATAGACTTTAATTCCCGAAAACATTTCAGCTATATCAGAAATAACTTGTTTATCTCTTTCTATTCTCTCAATCAATATATTTTCATAAGTATCAGTAAGAAGATTAAAAGCTTTCTTAATGTACCAATCATCAGATCTTATCACAAATTCTCTTGTCGGGTGGCTTATAGCACTTATAGTAAGTTTCTTATCAAAATATTTCACACTTACTTCTGATGAATGAAACACTAAAGCAGCATCTTTCTTCTCAGATATTAAGATTATGGTATCAACCGTAGCTCCGCTGAATACATTTGATGGAAGGCCTACTATTTCTTTGATCTCTGAATTTTGTAATAACAGTTTTCTTGAGGGTTCAGTAAATCCCAAATTCAACAAGGTATCCGGAATGATGTATCCCAACAAACCGTTGACCTTGAGAATATTCAATGCTCTTTCAATAAACAGCAGGTAACTTTCACACCGCCAGACTGCACTTTTATACAATGGTTTGAAATATTCAACTTCTTTATTGATGAAACCAGCTCCATACGGCGGGTTCCCGATCACCGCATCGAATCCACCACTCGCAAACACTTCGGGAAACGCCTTTTGCCAGTTGAAAGGCTTTACCTTTTTCTCCTCGCCAAAATCGAGCTGAGTATCATAAAAGTCGGTGCCAATCAGGCTGTTGCCGCTTTTAATATTGTTGTCGAGCGTGGGCAGTACCCGTTCATTGAACATGCCCAGCTGGTAGGAGATGCTGGCCTGGGTTTCACCTTCCATGCATTTGAGCAGCAGCGAGAGTTTGGTCACCTCCACGGCGTTCACGTCGATGTCAACCCCATAAATATTGTTGAGCAGAATGCGTTTTTTCTCGGCAGTGGAGAGATGCCCGTCGGGGGTAAGCGGGTTGTTCTTTTTGCTTCTGGGTGGGTTGGCAGCATAGTAGTTTTTGTGCCATTCGAGCAGGTACTGGTAGGCGCCGATGAGGAAACTGCCGCTGCCACAGGCGGGGTCAACAATGCGCAGGCTGCTCACTTCAGCAGGAGTTTTGCCTTCAAGCAATTTGCCCACCGTGTTCTGTACAATGTATTCCACCACGTATTGCGGGGTGTAATATACGCCTCCCGCTTTACGCACCTCGGGCTTTTCCTCTATGCGTGCACGGTGGCCTTTGTCGATGCTGATGGTCTTGCCAAGAAACTGCTCATAGGCGCTGCCCAGTATTTCGACCGACAAAACTGAAAATTCGTAAGGGCTTTCGGGGTAGTACAACTCGCTGACGATGGTCTTTATTACCTTATTATCCACCTTCAGCCCTTCGCTGATGCGGTCCTTCGCAAAATCGAACAGCCCCGAGTTATACTTCTGGTCGGCCTCCCTGAAAACCATGAGCAGGTTTTGGTACAGATCGCCGTGCTTCACTGCCTCTTTCAGGTTTCCGTATGGTTCCACGCTGCGGTCTTCGGCTATGCGAAGGAAGATAATGCGGTCGATTGTTTGCTGCACGGCAAAGTTGAGTTCGTCTTCATCGAGCGACTTGTTGTGGATGGAGATGCTTGTAGCGAGGTAGGTGCGCCAGTTATCGAGTGACTGCAGGAACTCCCTGTCCACGGTAGCGGTTCCTTTTTTGTTGGCGGTTCCCTGTACAAAGCGGTCGAAGCTGCCTTTGAGCACACGCTCCTTGCTGAAAGTGTCCCACAGGAATTCGAATTCGGTGAAATAATCTCTGAAAGTGAGGTATTTGATACGTGCCACCGATGCTTTGTCGGTGGGGTTGGGCTTTTTGAGGCAGTCGTAAACGGCAAATTCTTCAAAGTCGGTGATAATGCTGACGGGCAGTTTGGCGCTCCAGCCGTAACGGCGCACCTGGTAAGCAGGGTAGATGTCATCTTTTACAACAACACTGGGTTTCTTGGCTTCCACAAAGAAGAGCCTTTTGCCGCCGGGCAGGCGGAATGAATAATCGGGCGCCTTGGTGGCATGCCCCACCTTTATTTTATCCTCGTGGATTACCTCGCGGTATGCTTCGGCATACCCCTGCTCATTATCAATATCCCATCCCAGGGCTTTGAAAAACGGATCGATAAAGTCGCGGCGGGTAAGGGTTTCGTTGTAGTCGGCTTTTTTATAGGATGCAAATTGCTCTTCGAAACGTTCGACGAGTTCGGCTATCTTTTGCCGCGCAATGTCTTTGGTAGTCATGCCAGTATGAAATAACAGGATAATGTTGTGAAAAAGCTCTTGAAATAATTCGGTCTAAGATACGCAAAGTGGCGACAAGATGGAAAATTCCGACAAAGAGTTATATGAATTTTTTGTCGCTACAAACGGACCGTCCGTTTCTCCCCTTACGCCCGTTACAAACGAGGAGACGTAACCCGGTTAGGAAGCGACTTTACATATTATCATTTATCATTCATCATTTATCATTTAAAAAAAAGAGGCCCGTTGCCGGGCCTCTTTTCATATTCCAATAAAGGATAGG
>DAONEL010000204.1:0-3144 GCA_035403045.1 Bacteroidales bacterium | reverse complement strand
CAACTGTGGGATACACAAATTCGTAAACACCGTCTTCCGGAACGAGCAGTTCGGTGTACTTCATCTCCACTTTAATGCGATCGCCGGGCATAATGTTGGCCACATTCATCTGGAAAACGTTGGGACGCTGCTGCTCGAGGAGCGATGCACTTTTCCCCTGCTGCTTCGCCTCTTCATAATCCTTGCGGGCCTGTTCCTTTTCAGCAATCTTAGCTACGATTGTTCTTTCACCAATGGTCATTTTCATGCTGTAAACGGCTGCCCGTGTTGATGCCGGAAAAATGTAAATGGCTTCGATGGGGCGCTTGCCTTCGTTGGCATATTCCTGGGTAACAGCAACATCGGCTATCACACCGGCAATATTCACCTGTGCTGAAGTAGCTTTCAGCGGAAGCTGATCAAGGGAAGGATCGTCGGATTTCACGAAGAAATAGGGTGACAAGGTTTTATCCGTGTTTTCGTAATCCTGAGCCTGAACCTGCGGTTTCATGGTGGGATAGGTCCGCCCGCTGTTCTGGCTGAAGATCATGGTTGCAGCCGAAAGAAGGAGGATTGGAATGAATCCCGCTACAAGGCTGAATGTTTGAGTTGTTTTCATAGCAATACGTATTGAAAGTGAGATTTTATCTAGGCATCTTTAAGTTTGAATGCTATCGGCATGTTGAAGCTTACCCTTACAGGTTTTGTGCGCTGCATGCCCGGCGACCATTTTGGCATAAGGCTGATAACGCGCACGGCCTCCTCGTCGCAGCCAGAGCCTATGCCGCGGAGTACTTTTACGTTTGATACGCTGCCGTCTTTTTCTATCACGAAAGTCAGGTAAACAATTCCTGAAACGCCGATTTCGCGGGCTTCGCGCGGATAGGCTATGTGCTCACCGATGAAGCGCAGCATTTCTTTTTCTCCACCCGGGAATTCCGGCATTTTTTCAGAATTGATAAAGATTTCGTCTTCAACCGGAGGCTTCTCATCAGTTAGTTCCGGCTTGAGCACAGGGGTGTAGGCCTGGTTCGCATCTTCGGGGCTGTCGCCAAAATCAGGAGGGGTGATATCCTCAACTTCCGCGGTATTGTCCACCAGGTGGAATATAGTGGTCGGCCGGGGAACCACCGGAGCGGGAGGTATGGGATGAGTGGTAACAACTGAGGGTAAATCTTCATCAAATTGAATGACAGTTCCTCCTGAGAGATCTATTATCCCGGAATCCGGGCTTCTCCATTCAAAAGCTGCAAGGGCAAGTCCCAGTGAAACTATAAGGCCTGACTGCAGAAAAAGAATCTTTTTCTTTTCGAGGTCGGCGCGGTTTGATTTCTTGGTTTCCATAGCAAAAGGTGTTAGAGGTTAATAATTGAATTTGTTTGCTTACAACCATAGGATGCCGGTACGCGGGAAATTCCATAAATCAGCGGCCACTTTTTATTATTCTGCCATAGCAGAATGGCTATATCCTTGATTACCAGATCAAATTATTATCTGCAAAAAGCGTTATTTTTGTGTAAACATTGCAGACTGTGGCATTTAGCCTTTTCGGAAATCAGCACGACAGGAAAAAGGAAATGCAGTCGCTCACCGACGAGCAACTGGTGGCTCGCTATGCCCGTACACGTGATGCCGAATACGTCGGGCAACTTTATGAACGCTACACTCACCTGGTGTTTGCCGTGTGTATGAAATACCTCGGCAATGAAGAGGAAGCAGAGGATACCGTGATACTCCTGTTTGAAAAACTGCTGGAAGAGCTGAAACACGCACGGATCGAAACCTTCAAAAGCTGGCTTTATACAGTGACTAAAAACCAGTGCCTCATGCAGTTGCGTCACCGGAAAACTATTGAAAGATCAAGGGACACTTTGCTGAAAGATCTGGAAACAGAAATTATGGAATCGGGCGATGAAATGCATCTTATAAATGAAAACAGCGACGGAGATCATCAGCTGGAAAAAGCCATTGGCCAGCTGAATGAAGCCCAGCGACGATGCATCGAACTGTTTTACCTTGAGGAACGATCGTACCACGAGGTTTCCGAAACAACCGGTTACAGCATGAACGAAGTGAAAAGCCACCTGCAGAACGGAAGACGAAACCTGAAGATAATCCTCGAAAAAACGCGTGAACCATGACAAAACCTGATCATACAACCAACAGCCTTTTCACCGCTTCAGGGTGCCTAACCGCCGGTGCCCTCGAAAAGCTGGCATCAGGGGCTTTGTCGCCTGCTGAAGTGAAACAGGCAAAGGCACATATCGCCGGTTGTGAGTTGTGTTCCGATGCGCTGGATGGAATCATGACCTGGCAAAAGCAAAACCAGGTAAGCGTTTATATCGATAATGCAGCAACTTTATCGTCACGTACAGGCAAGCCAAAGGCTCAGAATACATTCGGGAATAAGGTAAACCATATCAATGAAAGGCTTCATGACCGGGTAAAATTCCACCGCGAAACAGCCACAATGAAGCAGACAAAACGCATAGGCCCCGTTCCGGCTTGGCTTGCCGTTGCTGCCAGCGTGGTGCTTTTTGCGGGGATATATCTTATCCTCCAGCAAAACAGGCCTGTTAAAGAGAATGTAGCTGTCAACCCGGCCGAGTATGATGAGATGGAGATTCTGCCATCAGCCCCTGATTCGTTGGTTAAAAGGGAGACTCCCGCAGTCATCGCTGAAAACAAACCGCAATCGCGAAAAAGAGGAATCCCGACTCCCCGGGTTGTGAACGGCGTTGTAACTTTCAGCAACAACGAAATGGCAGTGATGGAACAAGAAACAGATGATGAGTACATTGCGGCAACCTCTGAGGAAGCACCTGCTACCGCGCCCGGATATATTGGCGGTATTGATAACCAGCTTGCTGACACTGATAAAGCAGCTGAAAAAACGGTGGTTACCGAACAAGCTGACAACTCATCGGCACAAACTGCAGCCGCTCCAAGGTCAGGCAAAGGAGTTGCTGCCAAGGCATCCAAATCGTCAGCGCAGGAAGAGGTTGCTGAAGAAGATGTTGTTTTTACCATTGTGGAACAATTTCCCGAATTCCCCGGTGGCACCGATAAACTGAACCATTATCTTTCTGAAAACATCCACTATCCTGCACAAGCGACAGAAAATTCAATTTCAGGAACCGTTTATGTGCAATTTGTTGTCGATAA
>DAONEL010000203.1:0-3165 GCA_035403045.1 Bacteroidales bacterium | reverse complement strand
AACCACTTTGTAAAGCCGGCCATTGTGAGAAAAACCCCTGTACTTTCTTCGAAATTGTTGATTTGAAGGAACATGCGAATTGCTATTTCGAGCCTGTCTGCAAAGGGTTTCATGACGAAAACCACAGGAATCTCTGGCAGCCGGTGGTGGAAACGAACTATTATTAACCCCGGCTGATCACCAAAGAACATGAAACATTAAACCTGCCTGCCACCCGCAGGCTCGTGCAAGGCAGGCAGGCCAGAAACTTCAAACCATACTCACTCCATGCTTCTCCTTAAAAACGGCACCTTCATCAACTGGCAGACACTGGAATTCAGACAGTGCGATATCCTTGTTGATGAAGGACTCAATGGTAAAATTACTTTCAATCCCGGCAGGGAAGTGTCGTCGAAGGCCACCACCGTTGACTGCACCGGACAATACATCACCAAATCCTTTGCCTGTGGGCATCACCATGTGTATTCAGCATTGGCAAGGGGTATGGGTGCACCAAAAAAGAACCCCGAAAACTTCAACGAGATACTTCAGTACATCTGGTGGACACTCGACAAAGCCCTTGATAGTGAGACCATTTATTACAGTGCATTGGTTACAGCCATAGCCTGTGCCAAAAACGGGGTCACTTTTGTAGTCGACCACCATGCCTCCCCTTTTGCCGTTGAAGGCAGCCTCGGCATCATTGCCAAAGCTTTTGATGAGGTGGGGGTCGGACACCTTCTTTGCTACGAGATCAGCGATCGCGATGGCAAGGAAATAGCCATGAAGGGTCTCGAAGAAACCGCCGGTTATTTGTCTGACCACCAGGGACTTGTTGGTTTACACGCCTCTTTCACGGTAGAAGATGAAACACTCCGGCCGGCGGTTCAACTTGCCCGTCAGACTCAATCGGGGTTGCATGTACACGTGGCTGAAGCCCTATCAGACCAGGAGCAATGCATTCACACATACGGTAAAAGAGTGATCGAAAGGTTTGCTGAAGCTGGTGTGCTCGAATTTGATAAGACAATCCTTGTTCATTGCCTCCACCTCAGCGAATCAGAGCGTCAACTCATCGCCGGATCACCGGCCTGGGTTGTGCAGAATATGGAAAGCAACCTGAATAACGGGGTAGGTTTCTTTAATTCCACGGGGCTTGGTAACCGTATCCTTTTCGGCACCGACGGCATGCACAGCGATATGCTGCAGAGTGCAAAATCAGCATTCTTCGCCGGGCACAACTTCGACAACATTGACTACCCGGAAACCTACCGGCGTTTCAGGAATGTGCATAACTACCTGGCCGAAAACAATTTCACCGGCGATGTCGAAAACAACCTGGTTATACTCGATTACAATCCACCCACGCCATTCAACAGCAGCAACTTCCCGGGCCATTTCCTCTTCGGAATCGAAAACAGGCATGTGCGTCATGTGATCTCGCATGGGAAAATGATCGTTCAGGACAGGGTAATTCAAACTGTTGACGAACAGAGAATCCTTGAAGAATCGCGCCGGCAGGCAGCGAGGCTCTGGAAGAAGATGAGAGGTTAAATCTAACCACTAAGGCACTCAGGACACTGAGAAACACTAAGTTGTAAAGCATTATTGAGCAGGAACCCGCAAAGTATTTCGGAATATGCAGACAACAGATAAATACCTGGTCATCAACGGGACAATCATCAACGCTGATTCCATAACAGAGGCTGATGTTGCCGTTTCGGGTGGAAAAATTGAATCCGTAGGCAAGTTTGACCCGGCTGATTTTCCGGGATACGAAACCATTGATGCCACAGGCCGGTACCTTTTCCCCGGCGGTATCGATCCTCATGTTCACCTGGCTCTCCCCACCCCTGCCGGCAACTCTTCCGACGACTTCATCAGCGGCAGTATAGCAGCCATCTCCGGAGGAACCACATCAATCATCGACTTTGTAACACCACGGCGCGGACAGTCGCTCATTGAAGCGCTCACACTTCGCAGGACTGAAGCCCGGGCCAGCCATTGCAACTGGAAACTTCACCTCGGCATCAGCGAATGGAATAAAAAAGTTGCCGAAGAAGCCCGGTATTGTATCCGCCACGATGGCATCAGCTCATTCAAAGCTTACCTGGCTTACCGCGATACTATCGGCATTAATTACGATGAGCTGGAGCAACTGATGAATGTTGCAGGACCCGAAGGCGGTATGGTACTTGTGCATTGTGAGGAAGGTGAAATGATCAGCCGGTTGCAGCGGCAGCTTATTACTAAAGGTAGGACAAATGCCTCATTTCATGCACTTTCGAGGCCGAAAGAAGCCGAAATAAACGCCATTAATACGGTGATCAGCCTTTCGGAACGCACAGGTTGCCCTGCTTACATCGTTCATGTTTCCACCGGCGAAGGAGCCCGTGCCATCCGCAAAGCAAAGGAAAAAGGCATCAAAGTTTTCGGTGAGACATGTATTCAATACCTGGTTCTCAGCGACAGTGTTTACGACCCGTCATTGCCCAACGAAAAAGTGCTGCCCTACGTCATCTCCCCTCCCATCAGGTCTGAAGATGAACGGCTGCGATTGTGGGACGAACTGGCCAAAGGCGCTTTCGACGTGGTTTCCACCGATCATTGTCCTTTTAACCTTTACGGGCAAAAAGACGCAGGTATCAATGATTTCACCAAAATACCAAACGGTGCAGGCGGCGTGGAATTCCGGCTAAGCCTGCTGTTTTCCTATGGTGTTGTGACACAAAAACTATCTCTGCAACAGTTTGTCAGCCTGACCTCATCACGTGCTGCAGCAATCTTCGGCTGGAGCAAAACGAAGGGAAAAATTGCCGAAGGATATGATGCCGATATCGTGATCTGGAACCCTGAAACAACCTGGAAGATTTCTGCAGAGCAACAGTTACAACATTGTGATTCAAATATCTACGAAGGAATTGAAGTAAGAGGAAAAGCTGAAAAAGTATTCATTTCAGGCAGGTGCTTTTGAGAATATTCTACAAAGAATGGTTTGACATTCATGCTTGCCGGTAATTCCGTTTTTATAAATTTGTGAAGACTCCTCTCAACTTCACTTTTTGAAATAATCCATACAGCCATTTCACATGCAAATCAAGAAAGCTTTAATCACTGCTGCCGGCCCCGACCAGCGCCAGTTAGCCATTCAAACCCTTGTCGATCGCGACGGAAACCGCAAAACCG
>DAONEL010000202.1:0-3247 GCA_035403045.1 Bacteroidales bacterium | reverse complement strand
ATTTCTTCCTTTGAAGGTTCAAAAATGTAATCAACCTGCGTTTTAACCGGAGCGGCAGCATCAGCCTTCGGAGGCTCAACAGGAAGAAACTGTTCAACCTTAATCACCTGTACTGCGGCATTTTTAAACTGGTTGTATATGATCTCGATCCTGTCATAGCTATGTTGTGTGAACTCTTTCATCAGTCTTTCGGCAATACCCGAAGCATTTTCCCAGGTAAGATTGTCGAAAACCTGGTCATACGATTCAACGACATTGTATCCTCTTTTCCTGAAATATTCTGTACCTTTTTTTCCTATCGTGATGAGTTTCAGGTTCCCGGATGCAGTCTGACCGGGCCACTGTTCTATCATTCGCGAAACGGCAGTTTTGATGATGTTGGAGTTGAAAGCGCCGCAAAGTCCACGGTTCGAAGTCATAACCACCAGCAACACCTTTTCTGGCATACGTTGCACAGTATAGGGGCTTTGTTCGGTTCCTTCGAGGCTTGCCGAGAGGTTTTGCAGTATCTCCTTTAGTTTGGAGGCATAAGGTCGCATTTTAAGGATGGCATTCTGTGCACGGCGCAGCTTAGATGCGGCAACCATTTTCATGGCGCTGGTTATCTGCTGTGTCGATTTGACAGAGGCGATCCTTATGCGTACTTCTTTTAAACTTGGCATGGTGTAGGGTACTGTAAACCGTGCTTATTTCTGGTATTTCTTTGCTACTTCACCGGCAATCCGGTCAATCGAGGCCAGTATTTCATCATCGAGTTTACCCTCGGCAAGTGTTGCCAGCAGCTCCTTGTGGCTTACTTCGAGATGGTGAATGAACTCCGTTTCGAAATCCCTGACGCTTGCGAGAGGGACTTTCTGCAGCAAACCGCGTGTTCCGCAGGCAATAATGGCTACCTGCCTTTCAACCGGCATGGGCGAATACTGAGGCTGCTTGAGGATTTCAACATTGCGCGCCCCTTTTTCAAGGATTGATTTGGTGGCAGCATCAAGGTCGGAGCCGAATTTGGAGAAAGCTTCGAGTTCGCGGTATTCAGCCTGGGCTAGTTTCAGTGTGCCGGCTACCTTTTTCATGGCTTTGATCTGTGCATTGCCCCCAACACGCGACACCGAAATACCAACGTTAATGGCGGGGCGAATACCCGAGTTAAAGAGGCCTGTTTCCAGGAATATCTGCCCGTCAGTAATTGAGATAACATTGGTGGGGATGTAGGCCGATACGTCGCCAGCCTGTGTTTCGATCACAGGTAATGCGGTAAGCGATCCGCCGCCCTTTACTTTTGATTTCAAAGCCGGGGGCAGGTCGTTCATCTGTGCAGCTATTTCATCGCTCTTGATGATTTTCGCAGCCCGTTCAAGCAGGCGTGAGTGGAGATAGAATACATCGCCGGGGTATGCTTCGCGTCCGGGAGGACGTCGGAGCAGCAGGGATACTTCGCGGTATGCAACAGCCTGTTTCGAAAGGTCGTCGTAAATCACGAGCGCCGGGCGTCCTGTGTCACGGAAATATTCGCCAATGGCAGCTCCGGTAAACGGAGCATAGAACTGCATAGCAGCAGGATCGGAAGCGGTGGCCATTACAATGACTGTGTATGGCATGGCGCCGTGATCTTCCAGCGTTTTCTGGATATTTGCCACCGTCGAACCTTTTTGTCCAATGGCAACATAAATACAGTAGACCGGTTTCCCTTTCAGGTAATTCTCTCTCTGGTTGATGATGGCATCAATGGCGATGGCTGATTTCCCGGTCTGGCGGTCTCCAATGATAAGTTCGCGCTGGCCGCGGCCAATGGGGATCATGGCATCAATAGCCTTAATACCTGTTTGCAGCGGCTCACTAACAGGTTGACGGAAGATGACGCCGGGAGCCTTTCTTTCGAGAGGCATTTCGATGAGGTCGCCCTTTATTTCACCCTTACCGTCGATAGGTTCACCGATGGTGTTGATGACTCGTCCGAGCAGGCCTTCGCCAACTTTTACCGAAGCGATTAGGCGTGTACGCTGAACCGTGTCGCCTTCCTTTATGTCGTTCGATTCACCTAGAAGTACTATCCCTACATTGTCTTCTTCGAGGTTAAGCACTATGCCTTTTGTATTGGTTTTGGTAAACTCAACCAATTCGCCGCTCTGGGCATTGGTGAGGCCGTAAACGCGGGCAATACCATCGCCTACCTGCAATACCGAACCGACTTCCTGTACCTCAGCTTCGGTCCTGAAACCGGCCAGTTCCTGTCGCAGGATCGCGGTAACTTCGGCGGGTTTTATTTCTGCCATATCTGTTCCTTGATTAAAATCCTTTTATGTATAAGTTCTTTTCGAAGTCCTTTTTCAGGTTCTTAATTTTTGTTGCCACACTCTGATCTATCTGGTAATCGTCCATCTGAATGATGAAACCTCCCAATATTTCCGTGCGTATATTTTCAACCAACTGTACATCTTTGTCGGTAAGTTTCGACAAAATAATATTAATGGTTTTCTTTTCAGTGTCAGCAAGGGGTACAGCCGAAGTGACTTTAGCCTTGGTTATCCCCTTGTACTCCATGTAAATTTCCACGAAAGCATTGGCAATGCCGTCGATATAATGTTCACGGCGCTTGCGCGAAAGGATATCAAGGAAACTCATGCTCAGGGGAAGGATGCTGCGTGAGAAAATCGCATGCAGCACTTTCTGTTTTTTCTCAGCGCTGACTACCGGGTTGTGAAGCATATTCACCAGCGCCCTGTTTTCGCTGCAGGTCTTATCAATCAGCGCCATATCATCCTTCACTCTCTCAAGCAGGTTCTGTTCGAGTGCTAGATCGAAGAGCGCTTTGGCGTACCTTACCGTTATTTTGGTGAAACTCATTTTGTCAAGAACAAAATTTGAAGGCTGGCGCCGTGTTAGTTAATCCTCACTTCCTCTACCAGTTTCCTGGTTAGTTGCTGCTGTTCCTCTTTGTTTGCCAGTTCTTTCTGTAAAATCTTCTCGGCGATTTCAATCGAGATCGAAGCCACCTGGTTTTTCAGATCGTTGATAACAGCAAGTTTCTCATACTGGATGCTTTCGCGGGCGCTCTCGATAATTCGCTGGGCTTCTTCGTTGGCTTTTACCCTGGCTTCATCAATGATTGAATCTTTCAGTTTGCGGGCTTCACGAAGCAGGGCATCGCGCTCTTCCTTTGCCTGGTTCAGCAGTTCTTCGTTTCCGGCTTTCAGTTTGAGCATTTCTTTCTTGGCATCTTCGGCAGCGTGAAGGGCTTTGTCGATAGACT
>DAONEL010000201.1:0-3259 GCA_035403045.1 Bacteroidales bacterium | reverse complement strand
GGCTGTCGTGCGTGGACACAGTTTCCAGTTTCCTGTTTCCAGTTTCGATAACTATCGGCTGTTTTATATCACCAGGAGACGTTATTCTGCCAACTTTTCCAGGACAAAATTCAAGCACACTTTTTAACAAACCGCTGTAAAAATAAATTTTCGCAACGGAGAACAATTCCGCTCTGCATGGTGTAAATTTGATCAGCTATCATATTGAAACATGTAGCTTCGCGCCTTTCATGGCGGAATAAACGATCGGGGCTCTTGCCGCCGGTGAACCACAAGGTGGTTCGAAAAAACTGAAAATGACCGCTATCCTGCGGTCATTTTCAGTTTACTGCATCCACTACCATTATTTTTTGCACAGGCAAAGCATGCCTTATCCGGCAGGTTTGCACTGAATTAATGGCTGATGCGCTCAGCACATTGGTGAATGCAGATTTTAGTCTCTCTTTTTCCTTGATGCGCCTTTCGATCCCAGGAAGCCCCAGCCACCGCTCCCGATCAGGAACCCGAAAGCATACCAGGCACCGTTGTTGTTCTGGGCATACACTGTGAAATCATCCCTGAAAAGGCTGATTACCAGGTCAACCGGGGCGATGATGCCATGCCACAGGCCTCCCCAGAAACCATAGGTGTGCCCTTGAAGGCAACCGGTAACTACCTCTTTGTTGGCACATGAAGCCATGAGCACGATCAGTACGGCGAACGCTCCGTAAGTAAGGAGACTTTTGAAGAACTTTGAATTTTTCATGGTTGTAAAGGTCGGGTTTTATTGATCAGTCGCTCCCGGGCACTGTGAGTGTAACCAGGGAATGGCAACTGCAATCAAGCAATGAAATTACTACTTTTGTCATTAAGCAGATGCTAAATTACTTCAATCGCGCCAAAAGTGGATGTTCCTTTTAAAATAGCCCGCATCACCAGGGCGGTTACGGAGCCGGTCATCATGAACCCGGTAAGTCCGCACCGCCACGACCACGAGGAATTGCTGATTATCACACACGGCAGCCCGGTGCATCACGTGGATTATGTGGAAGAGAAGCTGCAGTCGCCGGTGATCGTGTATGTGGCGCAGGGCAAAATACACAGCTTCCTCCCTGATGCCGAAACACTGGGCTGGGTAATCCGTTATAAAAATGAGTTTGTCCCCGAAAGCCGGTTCAATTTTTACTCGGGCTTCTCTGATGATATTAACATTCCATTGAGTCCCGATTACTGCAGTTCAACCCTCGAATCGCTCTGCGAAATCATGCTCAGGACATACCAGCAGGAGAAACCCGATTACCAGGTACTCAAACACCTGCTCAGCGCGTTGCTTGCCAGGCTCGAATCCGACAGCCGCAAAGAATTTCTTGAAGCCGAAACATCGGCAAACACCCGGAAGGAGACATTTAATAATTTCCTCAAAATACTGGAATACAATTATAAACGCCCCGAAGGCGCCGATTTTTATGCCGATAAACTCAACATGAGCTCACGCAATCTGAACCTGATCAGCCAGTCAGTTTTTGGGAAAACCGTCACGGAGGTCATCGAAACCCGCAAACTGATCGAAGCGAGGAGGTTGTTGCTCAATACCGGCAAATCGGTTTCCGAAATCGGGTACGAACTTGGCTATAGCGAAAAGTCTTATTTCTCAAGGGTTTTCCGCAAACGTACCGGCAAAACGCCCACCGAATTCCGGCAACAAATTCCGGTGATTTCCTGATAGTACCACACTTCTTCCTGAAAATGTAACCCTCACGTTTTGAGTGTGCTGTAATTTTGTGCCATTAAATCAACCATAAAAAACAGGAAACAATGGCAACAAAAACTAAATGGGTTATCGACCCCACTCACTCAGAGGTAGCATTTAAAGTGAAGCACCTCATGATATCCAATGTAAAAGGCAACTTTTCAGCATTCGAAGTGAATGCCCTCACCGATGGCGATGATTTCAGCCATGCCGAAATCAATGTCAGCATTAATACTTCATCAATCAGCACGGGAGTTGCCGACAGGGACGCACATCTTAAGAGCCCCGACTTCTTTGATTCGGCAAACTTTGAAACCATGACTTTTGTTTCAAAATCATTGACCGGAAGCGGTGATGATTACAAGCTTGACGGAGATCTCACCATCAGGGGAATTACCAATCCGGTGAGCCTGAATGTGGAATTCGGCGGGTTGATGACCGATCCGTGGGGCAATGTGAAAGCCGGATTTAATGTTGACGGCAAAATCAACCGCAAGGACTGGGGACTTACCTGGAATGCAGCCCTTGAAGCCGGTGGTGTGCTGGTAGCTGAAGAGGTGCGCATAAATGCCGAGATAGAACTTCTTAAAGTAAAGGAAGGCTGATAACCAACCAACTTCAACCTGACGCTGGCTGTGAAAAGGGATGACTTTCTTAAAACACTGGCTTTGCTGCCATTAACAGGATTCGCCATGAAACTGAATCAACTTGATACCCTGACCGGCAACCTGAAAAGCACGGACACCATGCCCGTGCTTTTCCTGGGTCACGGCAGTCCGATGAACGCCATTGAACAGAATGAATTCAGCCGCGGCTGGCAGCAAGCAGGAAAATCTATTCCCAAACCTGCAGCCATTCTTTGCATCTCGGCACACTGGGAAACCAAGGGAACGCTGGTGACAGCGATGGAGAAACCACAAACCATCCACGATTTCGGGGGATTTCCGCAGGCTTTGTTCGATGTTCAGTACCCGGCGCCCGGCGCCCCCGACCTGGCCAAAGAAACCAGGGATACCCTGGCTCCTGTAGCTGTGGGACTTGATTATTCCTGGGGCCTCGATCACGGTGCCTGGAGTGTGATCAAACACCTTTATCCCGCTGCCGATGTGCCCGTGATTGAAATGAGCCTCGATTACACCCGCGGCCCTGAATATCACTACGAACTGGGCAATCAACTGAAAACACTGAGAAATAAGGGCGTCCTTATTATCGGAAGCGGAAATATGGTGCATAACCTGCGCATGATCGAGTGGAATAAACCCGGTTCCGGCTCCGACTGGGCCGTTGAAGCAAACGCCCTTTTCAGAAAATTTATCCTCTCGGGCGATCATAAAAGCCTGGTGAATTATGACAAACTGGGACGTGCTGTTCAGCTATCGGTTCCCACACCGGAACACTATCTGCCATTGCTTTATATTTTGGCTCTGAAAAACGGGAATGAAGGAGTGTCATTATTCAATGACAAGGAAATCATGGGCTCCCTCTCGATGACTTCGGTAAGAATTGGTTAAGGTTTTTGGGAGTCAGGAG
>DAONEL010000200.1:0-3284 GCA_035403045.1 Bacteroidales bacterium | reverse complement strand
TGTAAGATTACAATACTCAGAATCGAGTCGATTCCGTCTGTTGTAAGATTACAATGCTCAGAATCGAGTCGATTCCGTCTGTTGTAAGATTACAATGCTCAGAATCGAGACGATTCAGGCTTTGTAAAAAAAAACATGGCTCAGATAAAATTCAATGTTGCTTGTCATTATTTTTTGGAATAGCTGAAAATGTATTTTGGCTGCTCGTTGTACTGATATTTTCATCCGTTGCGAAAGCGAGTCCGGGTGAAGTTAGATTATTTAGTACGGAATGGAATAAATTCTTAGAGAAGTTTCACCTCACCCCCGTCCCCTCTCCTCGAGGAGAGGGGTGTAATAAGTCTCTTAATCATAAAACGTTAAGCGGGGTGAGGCCTCTTTCTTTTTCATTCAAACACCAAAAAAAGTCCGCTGCACTTCTGCAACGGACTTTCAATTTTTATATTTCCTCAACTATTTCCCTTTATGGGAATTAAGAGGCCGGTTTTTTAGTCTTTGAATTTTGCTCCGATAAATTCTCTGTTCATACGCGCAATGTGCGAGATGGAAACGTTCTTCGGACATTCGGCTTCGCAGGCACCGGTATTGGTACAGTTACCGAAACCAAGTTCGTCCATTTTGGCAACCATTGCTTTTGCACGGTGAGCAGCTTCTACCCTACCCTGTGGCAACAAGGCAAGCTGGCTTACCTTTGCGGCAACGAAAAGCATGGCAGAACCATTTTTACAGGCAGCAGCACATGCACCGCAACCGATACACGATGCAGCATCCATGGCTTCGTCGGCATTTACCTTGGAAATAGGAATAGCATTGGCATCGGGAGTTCCACCGGTATTGACAGAAACGAAACCACCGGCCTGAATAATTTTATCGTAGGCACTGCGATCCACCATCAGGTCTTTGATAACCGGGAATGCAGCCGAACGCCACGGTTCGATGGTAATGGTGTCACCATCAGCGAAATTGCGCATGTGAAGCTGGCAGGTAGTGATTTCACCGTCGGGTCCGTGTGGATGTCCGTTGATATACATGCTGCACATACCGCAGATACCTTCGCGGCAATCGTGATCAAAGGCAATCGGTTCTTTGTGTTCACCAATCAGTTTTTCGTTGAGAATATCCATCATTTCCAGAAATGATGCATCGGTGGATATCTTTTCCACCTTATAGGTCTCAAAGCTGCCTTTTGCTTTAGGACCGGCCTGGCGCCATACTTTTAGCGTGAGATTTAAACTTTTTTCCATATGTTTGCCCCCTAACCCCCTAAAGGGGGAATTTAGAAGTTAATAAATTTATAAATTTTTGATATTTTGCACGCTCCCATCTCCCCCTTTAGGGGGTTGGGGGCAGCCTTTTTATGCTTTATAATTCCGTTGCTGTCTTACAATGAATTCGTAATCGAGCGGTTCTTTAATCAGTTCGGGCTCCTGGCCTTCGCCTTTGAATTTCCAGCAGGACACAAATGCAAACTTATCGTCATCGCGAAGTGCTTCGCCTTCAGGGGTCTGGTATTCTTCACGGAAGTGACCACCGCAGGATTCTTCGCGCAACAGTGCGTCGCGTGCCATCAGATCGCCAATCTCAATAAAATCGGCCAAACGGAGGGCTTTTTCAAGTTCAACGTTCAGGTTGTCGGCTTTGCCGGGAACATATACATCTGACCAGAATTCCTTACGGATTTGGGCAATCTTTTCGATACCTGTTTTCAGTCCTTCAGCAGTACGTCCCATGCCTACAAAGTCCCACATAACAAGACCCAACTGACGGTGAATGTGATCAACCGACAATTTGCCCTGAATGCTCATTATTTTGGCAATCTTATCATTAATCGCTTTTTCGGCTTCATTAAATTCTTTGCTTTCGGTACTTATGCGCGGAACCTGAATTTGATCGGCCAGGTAGTTCTGGATTGTATAAGGAAGCACGAAATATCCGTCGGCCAGTCCCTGCATCAGTGCAGAAGCGCCGAGACGATTGGCTCCGTGATCGGAGAAATTGGCTTCACCGATACAGAATAAACCTTTTACCGATGTTTGCAGTTCATAATCTACCCAAACACCACCCATTGTGTAGTGAATAGCGGGATAAATCATCATCGGAGTATTGTATGGATTATCATTCACGATTTTTTCGTACATCTGGAATAAGTTACCGTAGCGGGCACGAACCACATTTTCGCCGAGGCGGTTGATGGCTTCCGAGAAATCCAGGTAAACAGCCAGACCGGTGTTACCTACGCCAAATCCTGCATCACAGCGTTCTTTGGCAGCACGTGAAGCTACGTCGCGCGGCACTAAGTTACCGAAAGCCGGATAACGGCGTTCCAGGTAATAATCGCGGTCTTCTTCCTTCAGGTCGGTTGGTTTCAGTCTGCCGGCACGAATGGCTTCGGCATCTTCTTTTTTCTTTGGAACCCAGATACGTCCATCGTTACGGAGCGATTCGGACATCAGTGTCAGTTTTGACTGATAGTCGCCATGAACGGGAATACAGGTCGGGTGTATCTGAGCAAAAGCAGGATTAGCAAAGTATGCTCCTTTCTTATACATCTGAATAGCTGCAGATCCGTTCGATGTCATGGCATTGGTTGAGAGGAAGAATGCATTTCCGTATCCACCTGTTCCCACAACCACTGCATGTGCGAAGAAACGTTCGGTTTTCCCTGTAACCAGGTTGCGGGCAATAATACCACGTGCACGACCGTCGATAACAACTACATCGAGCATTTCATAGCGTGAGTAAAGCTTAACAGCACCTTTTCCCACCTGACGGCTCAAGGCAGAATAAGCTCCCAGCAAGAGTTGTTGTCCGGTTTGTCCTTTGGCGTAGAAAGTACGTGATACCTGAGCACCACCAAACGAACGGTTGTCGAGCAGACCGCCGTAATCGCGTGCAAAAGGAACTCCCTGAGCCACACACTGGTCAATAATACTGTTTGAAACTTCGGCCAGACGATAAACGTTGGCTTCGCGGGCACGGTAGTCACCGCCTTTGATGGTATCATAAAACAAACGGTACACTGAGTCACCGTCATTCTGATAATTCTTGGCAGCATTGATACCGCCCTGAGCAGCTATGGAGTGTGCGCGGCGCGGACTGTCCTGTATACAGAAGTTCAACACATTGAAACCCAACTCAGCCAGTGAAGCTGCTGCTGAAGCACCTGCCAGACCGGTACCTACAACGATGATATCCAACCGGCGTTTGTTGGCGGGATTTACAAGTTTCTGATGAGCTTTGTAATTGCTCCATTTTTCGGCCAAGGGTCCTTCAGGGATTTTGGC
>DAONEL010000199.1:0-3301 GCA_035403045.1 Bacteroidales bacterium | reverse complement strand
AGCCGGTCAATCTTCTTTTGGCCGCGGTAATTGTAAAAGTAGCCTACCTGCAGCGGTTTGCCGGTAAAAAATGCTCTGACCAGGTTTAGGATGATCTGGATGTAACCGAATTGTATAACATGCACCTGGCTGCAAAATTCTTTGATTTTTGCGACTGACCTCTCATCGGCACGGCCCCTGTTCAGTGCCACCAGGATAATTTCATGCTTTTTTGAAAGATATTGCAGATGGTGGTACGCACGCAGCTTATCCCCTTTTTCGATAGGATAAGGAACACGTGATAACAGAAATAATATCCTCATTATTAGCAGGTTTCGATGCTGGCTTGGTTGCTGCACTCAATAATTGCAAAGGTACGAAACGGTTTTGAAATGAAAAAAGAAACAGATGCTAACGATGGGAGTGATCGTTTAAAAGAATAATGTAATGAAAAGAGGTTGATTAAAATATATTGTCAGTATCTGTCAATTGTCTTTTCTCTTAAGGCCGGATTGTAACAATTTCTGGTAAAATTCGGTCAGATGGCTCATCAGCAGGGCATTGTCGTGCTGATCCAGTACAAGTTTGCGGGCATTGTCACCGATCTTCTGTCGTAACCCGTTTTCCTGAACCTTTCTGATCATTTCAATAAAATCATCTGCCGTGTTGGCAATGAGAATATCTTCTCCCTGGGTGACCCGTATGCCTTCAGCACCTATTTCGGTTGAAATCACTGCCCTGCCGGCGGCCATTGCTTCAATGATCTTGATACGTATTCCGCTGCCCGAAAATAATGGAACCACCATAACGGCATGTTTATTCATAAATTCAAGTGCGTCAGGCACTTCACCGACAATTTCCACATTCCTCGAGTTCAGGTTCCTGAGCCAGTCGGGCATCTCGCGCCCGGCGAGGTAGAACTTCAGCGACGGCATTTCCTGGGTAATCAATGGCCACACTTTGGACAGAAACCATAGAATACCTTCCTCATTCGGGTACCAGTTCATGGAACCAATATGAAAAAGGTCGGTTTCGGCAGGCTGGCTTACAGAGGTCTTGTATTTGTCAAGTTCAATCCCGAATGGTATCGAAATCACCGGCGTATAGCCTGAGTGTTTTTTTAAAAATGCAGCATCCGTCGGAGTGATGGCAACAATACCGTCCAGTTTCTGAAGCATTTCCAGTTCGTAGTTTTTCAGGGTAAGAAAGAGATGCTTAAGGTAATATCGCTTGACGGGGTTGCGGGTATTGATCGCAATCCTTTGCCAGATAAGATGTTCGATATTGTGTGAACGGAGGACGAACCGTGCTTTGCTGTATTTCCTGATAATATCGTTGTAAACCGTCATGTAAAGCATTTCGGCCTGGATAATATCAAATTCACTGGTGGTAAGAACTTCGATAAGTTTCTTTTCAAATGCAGCTGTGCGGAAGCGTGTAACATGATACGATTGCCCTGAAAGGAAATTAATAAGGGCATCTTTGACCTTGATCCTGAGGTCGATATCAACGAATTCGATGCCGGTTTGTTTTTGAAATGCTTCAGGTACTGATGCCGGGTTAACCCGGTATTTGCTTGTATTTGCCGCGATCACCTTCACGGTATGCCCGGCCTTTATCAAACCGGTAATCATGGCATACATGGCAATAGGACCTCCCTCGGCAGGCGGCCAGGGTGATTTATTGCAGAGCAGCAGTATTTTCATTATAAATAGAAAACCGGAGGTTAGTTAAATAAGTCGCAAAGCCAGTATCTCAAAGATAATAATTAAATCCGGCTATTCGCCGGTTTCTTCATTATTATTCGTTCTCTTCTTTTTAAAGAATCCCAACATATTGGTAATAAATCGTTTGTAACTGTCGGATTCCATCAGCGGAGAATCATTAGCAGCCTTGTAACTAAGCCAGATACCTATCGGCAGAAAAATGATAGTGGATATCCACATGCCTTTCCAGGCCGACATTACACCGCTTTTCACCGCTTTTTCCCCTGTAAACGAAATTACATGGTACACAACAAAGAGCAGTACCGAAACTACCAAAGGCAAACCCAGGCCTCCCTTACGGATAATTGCTCCCAAAGGTGCCCCTATCAGGAATAAAGCCAGGCAGGCAATTGAAAGCGTAAATTTGCGGTGCCACTCAATATCGTATCTTGCCTTAAGGGTAGCCTTATCCCTGATTGCCTGTTTATTAAACTCAAACGATTGCTTTACGTTGCGTGCAATACCAAGCGCTGCTCCTACAATCATGCTTTTGTCGCGGTTGTTTTTACCGGCCAGGAGATCACCCGATTTGGGTGGGAGCAGCGCTTTGCTATTACTATCCAGAAGCTGCGATGTGCGCAGGTATTCATAATAATTAAGCAACGCTATTCTGAAATCCTTGCGGCGTGCGAGCAGGTCACCACTGATGGAATCACTGGCATCAGACAGTTGTTTATTGCTGAGCATCAGGAAGTTGTTCCTGAAAAATTCCTCATTGGTTCTTGATAGCCTGAATTGTGTGAGGTCGAATTTTATTACCTGTTCGCTGAAGAGTGTCCGTTGGAACGGTTTTTTTATTTCGCTGTCGCGGCCCTGCATCTCTTCATAATTCCACCCGTTGAATAATGTGATAATCAGGTAATCGCCGTTGGCGTTCTGCTCCATGCGACCCGAATCAGCTATGGTAAATTTGTTGTTCCCCATGAAATCGGTGTGGTCATAAATCACCACATCATAAATACCAACACCGTCAGGCGCTTTTTTTCCGATCTTCATCACATAACCTTCGATGCCCGAATAGAATATTCCCTCACGGATATTCAGTGCAAGTTTTTTCTGCCTGACGTCGTATAGTGTCGTCCTGAATTTCAGATTGGCGTATGGGAAAACAGTATTTGAGTAGAAAAATGCTCCAGCAGTCAGAACGACCGACAGGAAAATGAGCGGCATCATAACCTTGCGCAGTGAAATACCGGCGGCTTTGATGGCAACGAGTTCATAACGTTCACCTAGGTTCCCGAAAGTCATAAGAGAAGCCAGCAGGATACTCAACGGCAAAGCCATTGGTACAAAAGTGAACGAAGCATAATAAAGAAGTTTGGCGATGATGGGCCACTCAAGGCCTTTGCCTACCAGGTCGTCCACATACCGCCACAGGAATTGCATCAGAAGCACAAATACCGATATGAAAAAGGTTGCTACAGCAGGCCCTGCATACGAACGGAATATTAGCACATTCAGCTTCTTCACGGTAATGCTTCAATTATTGACTGCAAAGGTAGTAAGTTAACGGTTATGAAAAAGAAATGGACAATGGACAATGGACAATGGACAAT
>DAONEL010000198.1:0-3315 GCA_035403045.1 Bacteroidales bacterium | reverse complement strand
TCAACCATTCTCGAAATGAAGTGATAGCCAGTACTATCAGTACTAACTACTGTATCATTTTGGCCAGATAGGCTGTCATTGATTTTTGTATCAATTTGTGCATGAAGCTGATGCGCCAGTAAAAGACTAATGAAAACAAAGCTGAAAAAAAACTTAATGCTAACGGAGTTTCTCATATGGATATACTATTTCAATAGTTAAAACTATAATTGAGTTAATTGCAGTCGTGGAATCAGAGATGTTAACAGTAAAAACAAAAATAATAAAAACAGTCAATTGTATTTCAGGCTTATTCCTGATTGATCGGAATACATTCATTAAATAATTACTCTTTATCTGCAAGTTTTGGGCAGCAGTTTAATGGAACTTTTTTGATTTATCATATACCAACAAAGGCCTCCGTTTCCGGAAGCCTTTGTATGGTGCTTATGCGATGTCAACTATGCAGCAGCCTGGTTTGAAGCAGGCATAAGGCCGAAGTCGGCGGTTTTGCTTTCGCCTTCTCCAATCGTTACAACCTGAGCTTCAGGTACCTCATAACCGTTGATATGGCAGCTTACGCGATGGGTGCCTGCGGGCAGCCCTTCAAAAGCATAATAACCATCTTCGTCGGTTTCGGTCACCAGGTTAAGCGCTACTATATCAACCGTAACACCTTCGAGCGTTTCGCCTGTTGACGAATCAGCGATAGTACCCGAAATTTCACCGGGTTTTACAACGGTTTCGCCATTGGTTTTACGCTTTGATGATCCCCTCTTTGCCACCTTGTATTCAAGGGCAAATTCGGGGTAGGAAGTGGAAGCATACTTGACAAAAGGATCGATCTCTTCAGCAATAATGGCAGTGCAACTGCTTATAAGATCCCTGATTTCCTCCCGGCAGCGTCGCCGTTCGGTAAGCTGAAACCTGGTCTCATCAATCATCGCTGCTACATCACCGGCAAGACTCCTGAAAGCGGTGACCTCATCGGCAGTAAAACCCAGAATGGCGCCGTCGTCGAGGTAACCGTTCAAAATATCAGCTACCTGTATGGAGATATCGCTCAACTGGTACGATGCAGCCTTGTACGACATCCTGCAATACTGTTTCATACTGGCTTTCAATATTACATCATTATGCCGTTTGGCTATGAGGATGCCGAGCCCTGCCATGCGCAAAAGCTCATTGCGGAGGTTCTGTACATTCTCGGTTTTGGGACGGTAAACATTGGCAAGCGGATTGATGAGGGCAGAGATGAGCTCTCCGATTCGCTCGCTGTTGTTGTTCAGTTTTTCCTTAATTGCAATGATGCCTTCTTTTTCACCCAGTGCATCGGGGTGGTTATCCATCACGCGGAGGATGGATTTATACTTCTGGTTTTTGGCTATAAAGCCATTGACTGAGTACATGGTTATTGTGTTTTATTGTTTGTAATCGTGAGTTTTTGCCCTTTAGCCCGGGCAGGGCATTGACGGAAAGCAGGCGCATAGGCGGGGAAGGCCCCTGTGAAGGTTTGCCAAGCAACCTGAAGGTGTAAGGACGCTGGTCGGGACAGTATCGGTAACCGGGTTTGTGACGGTTATCGGTAAGCAGTATGGTATAAAAGCCATACAACACACACACCGATAAACTGTAGTCCCATTTTACCAAAGGAGTATCCCGGTATAGTTCTTCAACTAGCAGGTTACCTGCTTTCATCATGGCAAGGGTATCGTCATGATAGGAAAGGAGATAAGCATCAGCATCGTCAAAACGACCTAATCTTTTGGTAACAGTTTTATTATCAATGTTTTTTATCATGCGGCTAAAGTATTCAGGCATTCATTGGTTTGCAATATCCGGGAGGCAGGTGTATCTTTTATATAGTGTAAGAGTCTGATCATTGACCGTACTTTGCCTGCATCAGTACCACAAGAATGCTCAATGTCGGCATTACTGTCGCTGAAATTTACATAAGGCCTTCTCAACTTGCCGGGTGTATTACCTGACATGCCGGGAGTTCTTCCCCGGTTGCCGAAAGCACCTCCACGCCTTTCGGCTATACCTCCCTGATTGCCGGATGGGTTTCCACAATTGCCGGCTGTGTCTCCGTGCTTGCCGGCTGGCCTTCCGTGTCTGTCGGGTACACCTCTGCACTTGTTGGCTGCACCTCCGCCTTTGCCGTGAACATCTGACACTTTGCCGGCTGCCCCTCCCGGCCTGCCGGCTGACCCTCCGTGCTTGCCGGGTGCATCTCCATGCAAGCCGGGAGTAGCTCCCTGCATGCCGCGTACGTTACCCTGCAATTCGCAGGCTCTTCTCACCATTTCCAGGCAAGCTGCTATGGAACTTTGGCAGCTCTTTTTCACGACGACTGCACTCCATATTATTCTATTAACTTCTTCTGACATGTTGTTCATTCTGCTTTTTCCTGTTTTCATAGTGAAAGGCAATTGGGAGCCTCTATAATATAATATGCTTAAGTGGGACAAAATAATGCCTCAATTTCGGTTTATTGCACAGGTGAATGTTTGTATGTTGTTGTTTATCAGTCTAATTATATGTTAATAACTCATTTATCAACAATTTGACCGGCGGTATCAGAAAGCCTTTCAGGCGTTAATTTTGTATGTTTGTATAGGGAATCTTGACAGGTTTGCAAAGCAAAACTGGTTAGATCCAGTAATACTGAGCAAGATTAGTCCTGTTTGGTACGCAAACCTTTTCAGCCGAAGTATACATCACATCTATATCCTATTATCGATATGACCTTATCCGAAATCCTCCGCGATTCAAACTACAGGCTCACCCAGTTTAACCTCAGTGAACAACAGGAACTCGAACAACGCATCATCCTCCGTACCGACAGCAAAGGCAATCAAATCCCGTATGTAAAATGCCTGGTACGCAGCAAGGAGATACGCCTTACCCCCGAAGAGGTGATAAGGCAATTGTTCATTGCATTGCTTACGGGCGACTATGGCTACCCGCTATCACGCATGGAACTGGAACATGCCGTATCATTCGGGAGGGAGAAAAAACGCGCCGATATTGTGGTTTTTGACCGCGATAATACCACGGCGCCTTACATTATGGTGGAGCTGAAAAAGCCAAAGCTGAAAGACGGTAAGGAACAACTCAAATCATACTGCAATGCTACCGGTGCGCCTATTGGCGTGTGGAGCAACGGCGACTCCATCTCTTTTTACCACCGCAAGGACCCTAACTATTTTGAAGATATTCCCGCCATACCCAAAGCCAGTGAAAAACTGAGCGATATACTGTCAGAGCGGTGGACCATTGACGACCTGATCCGCAAGGATAAACTGGTGAACGAACGCAAATCGCTCAAAGACC
>DAONEL010000197.1:0-3322 GCA_035403045.1 Bacteroidales bacterium | reverse complement strand
GGATTGTTTAATTTGATTTTCATAATTATCTGATGATGAAATCCGGATAAATGTAAAAAAAAGATCACAAACCACAGTTTCAACCTGCGATTTGTGATCATTCAATCGTTGCGAATCTGCTATTTAGCCGGTTCGCCTTTCACGTATTTTGTAACTTTAACAGGCTTGCCTGATTCATCATAATCCGTCCACTTGCCTTCCTTAAGGTCATTTACATATGCTCCTTCATTTAAAAGCTTGCCATCTTCAGTATATTCCTTCCAAACTCCTGATTTTTTACCATCGGTATAATTTCCTTCAATCTTAGCCTTTCCGTCACTGAAGTATTCTTTGTAAGGCCCGTTCTCAATATTTTTCACATAAACCTGCTCACTCAGCAATTTATTCCCTTCGGCATAACTTTTCTGAATACCCTCCAGTGAATTCATTTTGTAGTTGTATTCAGCAATTAAATCACCTTTGATAGTGTACCATTTGGACATTCCATCTTTGATATCATCCACATAATTAGACTCTTCCATTAGTTTACCGGCCGAGTTTTCATAGTAAACTTTGTAGGAACCGTTCTTTTTGCCTTTATGGTAAGTGATGATTGAGGCAGGGTTAGAACCGTAATAATACCGTTTGGCAATGCCTTCTGGCAGATCGTTTTCATAATATGTCTCACTGAGCAGATAACCACGCTGGTCGATCTCTACTGTGATTCCATCATGTAAGCCATTGGCGAAATTTTCGATCTTCGTCAGGTTGCCATTGGCACCGTATGAAACCCAAACGCCTTCTTTCTTATCATTTACATAAACACCTTTTGCAGAACCGGGTGTGAGCTTTTCTTCCCAGTTTCCCTGCTTAAGTCCTTTTGAATCAATCTGGTTGATTGAATCTTTCACAACCTGAGAAAAAGTAAAATTAGCTGAAAGCAGCAGGATAAATAAGAACAACAATTTGTTTTTCATGACATTATGATTTTGATTTGATTATGGCTCCGTAAAGATCAAATTCGTCAGCACGAATGATTTTTACGTTGTAAAAGTCGCCAATTTTAAGTTTCCCCGCAACTTTTATCAGCACTTCGTTGTCAACCTCGGGTGAATCAAATTCAGTCCGTCCGATATAGTAATCACCTTCAATTCGGTCGATCAATGTTTTGAACGTTTTTCCGACTTTCAGATTGTTTAATTCCAGAGAAATCTCCTGCTGGAGCTCCATAATTTCGGCCGCACGTTGTTGTTTCACTTCTTCAGGTAGGTTATCCTGAAGTTTAAAAGCGCTGGTATCTTCCTCGTGAGAATACGTAAACACACCAACCCTGTCGAATTTGGTCTCTCTGATAAATTGTTTCAGCTCCGAGAATTCTTCTTCAGTTTCACCCGGATAGCCAACAATAAAAGCGGTGCGAATCGCAGCACCCGGCAACTCCTCCCGGAATTTTCTGATAAGACTGATCGTTTCTTCCCTGTTGACACCCCGCCTCATAGAGGTGAGAATGCGCGTGCTTATATGCTGCAATGGAATATCAATGTAACTGCAAACATCAGGACGTGAAGAAATTACATCAAGTAACCTGCCGGGGAAAGTTGTTGGGAATAAATAGTGCAGCCTTATCCATGAAAACAGTTTCATATCTGACAGTCTCTCGACCAATTCAGGAAGAAGCTGCTTCTTGTGCGTATCCATACCATAATACGTAAGGTCCTGAGATATGAGTAGTAACTCTTTAACTCCCTGATTGGCAAGCAACCTGGCTTCTTCAAGAATTTCATCTATTGGCCTTGAAACATGCGCACCGCGAATACCGGGAATAGCGCAGAAAGAGCAACGGCGGTCGCAGCCTTCAGCTATTTTCAGATAGGCATAGTGTGAAGGAGTAGTCAGCATCCGTTCACCCAGAAGGTTACGCCTGACTTCTGCGCCAACCCTTTTAACAATCGACTCCAGGTTATTTACGCCAAAATATTCATCAACCTCAGGAATTTCAGCCTGCAGCGGTTTTTTATACCTTTCAGACAAGCAGCCCATCACAAAAACATCACGCACCTTACCCTGCTTTTTAGCTTCAATGTAACCGAGTATCGTCTCGACCGACTCTTCTTTGGCATCATTAATAAATCCACAGGTATTGATGATTACTGTGTCGGCCCGCCCTTTATCATCATCACCCAGGACACGGATGTTGTTCAGCCTGAGCTGAGCCATAAGCTTTTCACTGTCGACGGTGTTTTTGGCACAGCCAAGAGTTATGACACGGATCGATCGGCGGGGTACCATAGAGGGAGTTTGAAAATTTGACACTTCGACACTTCGAGATGCTCAGGTTAAAAGTTTGAGTGTTTGAGAGTTCGAAAGTTTGAGATTTCGCAGGGTTGAATGTTTGAAGGGTTAAATGTTTTCGGTTGTGAGGGTGTTTTTGGATCGGCCTCAGTTAAGGTTCTAATGCTGCAGTTCGCTTCTTATTCCTAGCATTAGTAATTCCTTATAAACTATTAACATTTTACGCAAACAGCGAGTCCACAAATTCCTCTTTATTGAAAACCTGGAGGTCATCCATTTTCTCTCCAAGGCCGATGTAGCGGACAGGGATTTTGAACTGGTCGCTGATGCCTATAACTACGCCGCCCTTGGCAGTTCCATCAAGCTTTGTAAGTGCGAGGGCTGTAACGTCAGTCACTGCCGTGAATTGTTTTGCCTGTTCAATGGCGTTCTGACCGGTAGAAGCATCCAGCACCAGCAGAACCTCGTGCGGGGCATCAGGCAGTACTTTCTGCATTACAGTGCGAATCTTACCTAATTCATTCATCAGCCCGACTTTATTATGCAGCCGGCCGGCAGTGTCAATAATCACCACATCGCTTTCGCGGCTGAGTGCAGCTTTAACCGTATCAAACGCAACAGCAGCAGGGTCAGCGCCCATGGCTTGTTTGATAACAGGAACTCCTGCCCTTTCGCTCCATATGACCAGTTGATCAACAGCAGCAGCCCGGAAGGTATCGGCAGCGCCCAGCAAAACATTTTTTCCGGCTTTACGAAAATTGTAAGCCAGTTTTCCGATAGTGGTCGTTTTACCCACTCCGTTCACACCAACCACCAGAATCACATAAGGTGTTTCCCGCTTCGGGAAATCGAAACCAGCAAAACTATCATTCTCATTTTCAGCGAGAAGGGCCGAGATTTCCTGCCTGAGAATGCCGTTCAGTTCATCAGTTCCGAGGTATTTATCGCGTGATACCCGCTTTTGGATACGGTCAATTATCTTTAAAGTCGTTTCCACACCAACATCGGAAGTCACAAGTATTTCCTCAAGGTTGTCGAGTACATCGTCATC
>DAONEL010000196.1:0-3335 GCA_035403045.1 Bacteroidales bacterium | reverse complement strand
CATCCACCATTTTCAATTTTCAATTTTCAATTTTCAATTTGCTTTTACCCAAACCCATATTTCTTAACTTCGCTGTTAAATTATTACAAGAGTTCGAAGCCAGTATGCCCCGCCATTACAAAGATACCAAGGCTGCCCGTGAACGACAGCGTGAAGAGCGCCGACGAACGAAAGTGAAGGGCAAAGCATACCGCAAGCATATTAAAGAAAAGGAAAGGCAGAAACTGCGGGGCAAGATTGCTGGTTACCTGCGTGATCCCATGTTGCTGTTCAGGCCCGAAACAGAAGAAGCGAAGCGGGCCAGGGCAATAAAGCAACGCGCAAGGCAGGAGCAACTCCTGAAACTGGCTGATTTTCTTCGTAATCCATTTAAGGTCATATTCAGGCCGCATCCCTTGCGCGAAGAGCGCAAACGCATCATGTACCTCGAAAAGGTGCGCCATCGCGAAGAACGGCAGCTTGCCAAAGACGAGACAAAACTCGCCTGGAAAGATGTCCGTTCGTCAGGCGAACTCAGGAAAAGCATTCTGAAGGAATTTGCGCAATCGGCAGCATGGTACCTGCTGGCAGCGCTTATTATCTACGTGATTTACCAGGCCGTTACAATTCTCATTGCCAATGCCTACGACATCCCGGTGATATGGAGATACAGCCGCCTGGTTTTCCCGCTCTACACCTGGTCGCCGCTATATACACGCCAGGCGCTCGTGGTGATCTTCGCTGCCGGGCCGGTGGTGGTGCTGCTGCTGGCTCTATTTTCATTGCGGATGTTCTTTGCAAAAAGTAAGAGCAAGTCGAGGTTCAATCATTTCTTCCTCTGGACATTTATTCACGGCATCAACATGTTTTTCGGGGCTTATATTGCCGGCATCCTCACCCGCACCGAATTTGTGTATGCCAGCGAGTGGCTCTTTCTGAGCAACCCGGGAGATATTGAAGAGATCATTTTCGGGATACTCTCTATCGCAGCACTTATCATCACCGGCAGGCAGTCCGTGCTGCTGTTCCTGTTGTCGTCAGGGTCCATCACGCTGGTGAGGCCGCGTTACAGGCTGTTCTTCGTAATCTCATTCATCATCCTGCCCTGGATTGCAGGCGTGATACTGTTTTTCGTCATCACCCTGCCGCATTATTATGTGCCGCTCATTCTCAAAACACTTACTCCCGGACTGGTGGTTCTGCCGACACTTATCAGGTATAATTCCATTGAGTATGAGACCCTGCATGAATCGGGGCTGATACGACGGCGCTCCTTCCGCTGGGGAGTGATAATCTTTGTGATCGCGCTGCTTTTCTTTTACCGGCTTATCCTCAACTGGGGGATAGAGTTTGATTAATCACTCAGGGTACGAAGGGAGACGGCAACAAGGCGGCATTTCCGGAAGCATGAAGAGGATAGAGGTTTCAGGTTTCAGGTTTCATGTTTCATGTTTCATGTTTCATGTTTGAAGTTTGAAGTTTCATATTTGAGCTTGCAGGATGGCTTTTGAAATGATTGAGATCCGGTATCATATCGGCTGGGTTATTGAGTTGTTGCATGGTGACCACTACTTTGCGAGATCCCGATGCAATCGGGACGAAGTAAGCTCCCCCTCGCTGACGACAATCAATCTGGAAAAATCCCTATTTTTGATTCACAATTCCACCTAACGATAAAGTATATGGGCAACAAACGCATGCAGGGGAAAGTCGGAAGTGCTCCGGCACAGGCTAAAAAGGCAAAAGCTCCTGAGCCTGAATCAATAGGCAGTTACCTATGGATGCCGGTTTTATGCATCATACTTGCATTCATCGTTTATATACCGGTTTTTAAAGCGGGATTTGTTAACTGGGACGACGATGATTACGTGGTGAAGAATTATGCCATCACCAGTTTCAAAAACATCAGCGATATCGTAAGCAAACCCGTGCAGGGCAACTACCATCCGCTCACCATGCTGTCGCTGGCATTCAATTATGCTGTCTCCGGCGAGAGCCCCCGCTCCTACCATGTGGTGAATCTCATACTTCACCTGCTCAATGTCCTCCTGGTTTTCCTGTTTGTCCGAAGGCTTACAGGCTACAAGCCATGGATGGCTTTTGTCACGGCACTGCTCTTTGCTGTTCACCCGTTGCATGTGGAGTCGGTGGCGTGGGTATCGGAACGAAAGGATGTGCTCTACTCATTCTTTTTCCTGGCAGGACTACATATATATAAGGTATACCCAAAACGGAAAGACCGGCACGTACCTGGCTGTGATGGGGCTGTTCATTCTTTCGCTACTGTCGAAGCCGGCAGCGGTTATATTTCCAATCGTTTTGCTGGCCATTGATTTTTATTCGGGCAGGTTGAAGACAGCCGGGACATGGATTGAAAAAACACCCTTCCTGTTGCTCTCGGCCGGCATGGGTATTCTTACGCTGGTTGCCCAGCGGCAGCAGGGCGCGGTTGCCGATGCGAGCATCTTCCCTCTGGTATCGCGCTTCTTCTTCGGTTTCTATGGCATCATGATGTACCTGGTGAAAAGCATCTGGCCGCTCAACTTATGCACCTTTTATCCGTTCCCGGCACTCAATCAGCCATTGCCGCCATTATATTATTTATCTCCGGTCATCGGCCTCGGATTGTTGGTCATCCTGGTAATAACCTTACGCAAAAACAGGATGATTGCCTTTGCTATACTTTTCTACCTCATCAACCTGGCATTGGTGCTGCAATTTCTGCCGGTGGGCAGCGCGGTGATAGCCGATCGTTACGCCTACCTGCCTGTGATTGGGGTGTTTCTGGTACCTGCATTTTACTTTCAGAAAGCGACGGACAAAAATCAAGGAAAGCCGACGGTGTTATGGACCAGTCTCCTGGTTGTGGTAGCAGTCATACTCTCCATACTCACCTACAGACAGTCCATGACATGGCAAAATGGTGCATCGTTGTGGGAACAGGCGATTAAAGTTGCACCCAGCAGCAAGGCATACACCAACCGCGGATTGTTATATAAACAGGAAAAGAAACCGGATAATGCGCTGGAGATGTACAACAAAGCGATTGCCATGAATAAGGCGGAGAAGGAAGCCCTGGTGAACCGTGGTAATATCTATTTTGACAGGCAGGATTTTGAAAGAGCCATACAGGATTACAATGCATGCCTTGCCATTGACAGCGCCATGCAAAAAGCCATTGAAAACCGGGGCTCGGCTTACGGAGCACTGGGGAAGTATGACCTGGCACTTACCGACCTGAACAAAGCCCTTGAACTGAATCCGAAATCGGTAAACGGCTATGCCAATCGCGGCGTATTTTACCAGAATACCAGCCAGTATGATAAGGCTATTGCCGATTTTTACAAGCAGATGGA
>DAONEL010000195.1:0-3372 GCA_035403045.1 Bacteroidales bacterium | reverse complement strand
TATTGATAAAATATGAAAGCGGGTTGCTTTTCCCGGCGTCTTTCTGTTTGTTGGTTTTTTTGGCCACCAGTGCATCGAAACCCATACCGGCCATGTTGGCAAAATGACGCTTCTTTTTCAACCCCTCGCTCGAAACGTACTCAAGTACACCAATATCCTGAAGGAAAACTTTCCCCTTGACAATCAGCTTGATAGAATCTTTATAATTAAAAGGGATCTCGAACATGCGGCACCAGTCATTGCCGGTACCAACCGGTATCATGGCCAGCGTGATATCAGCCGGCTTGGCATGTTCCTGTGTATAAATGCCATTGACTACTTCGTTGAGCGTGCCATCACCTCCTACCACAATTATCTTACGGAAACCGCTTTCGATGTATTTGCGCGTCAGCTTCATGGCGTGGCCGCGATGTTCCGTGAAAACGTTTGTATATTCAATCCCGGCTTCTTCGAGTAACCGAGCTATTGTTAGCCAGTCATGCTGGCCTTTTCGCTTGCCGGCATTGGGATTGACAATCACAAACCACTCAACAGTCATGGATCTTTTTTTGGTTTGAGGTCCTGAATAATGAAAATTTCAGGCTGCACCTGCATTATTGATGCGCTAAAAGTAAAAAAACATTGGTTATCAGAGTAAAAAAGATTAACTGATTATGACTTCAGGGTTAACTTTAAGTAAAAACCACCCTTAATTATGTATTAATCAGACTTTCCGTGTCAATGTTTTCAGGATGGATCAAAGCGAAAACGAAAACATCAGACGCTTTTTAACTGCCATTTCCCCCATTTTAAGTATGCGTATGATAAAATTCCAAGGAAGAATGCATAAATCCATTCGGCAGTCCAGGCAATCTCAACCGGCTGATGAAGCCTGATCGCAATAAACCAGGTGTAAAATACATAGAATATGAGCGTTATGATTTCGATGATCAGCGTAATCCTTGTATTGGCAGTTCCCAGAACGGCATTGAACATAACACTCATGAGTGAAAAGAAGAAAAGCGCTGTGAGTATGATGTAATATGTTGGAATTGCCGCCTGCACCAAACCGGCATCAGCGGTGAATACTCCAAGTATAAATTTTGGAACCATAGCGGCTGGAATAATAATTCCCAGCAACATCAACACGCTGAATTTCATTATTTTAATCGTGATGGGCATAACCAGCGATGGCTTTCCTTCGCCCAGCACATTACTCACCAGGGTATTGGTGACCGAACAAAGTGCCCAGCCGGGAATCATCAGGAACATGTACACCGATCGGGCAATATTGGAGATTGCAAGCGGCCGTTCTCCCATTTTCTCAATAATGAGAAAAAACACAAACCAAACTGAGAGTGATAAAACGAATTGTATCATGATAAATACCGACACTCCCAGTGTGCTCCTGATCAGTTTTAAATCGGGTTTCAGGAATTTAAAAAGGTTGTAAGGCTTGACGCGATCCGTCCTTTGGGTTACTATGATAAAGAATACCAGGGCGCAGAACTCTGATATTGCCGATGCGATGGCAGCCCCGGCAATGCCCATTTCGGGAAAACCGGCTTTACCAAAAATGAGTACATAGTCAAGGCCGATATTGACCACTGCCATGATGGCTGAAGTGATGCTGAGATAGCGTGTATAGGTGATGCCCGTATAAAAAGCGCGGTACAACAGTCCCATCATGGCAAAAAACAACCCGAAAACCCTGTAAATCAGGTAGGTTGAGGCCGCCTCGAATATTGCATGGGAACTTACAACCGGCTTCAGGATCACCGGGCCCAGGAAATAGATAAATGCTGTGATGAATAATGAAGCCAAAGCCAGAAAATAGAAACTGTTATCGAAAATGCGCCCGATATCCTTAAAGTTTTTTTCGCCGAACCGCCTGGCTATGAGTATCTGAACTCCGGTGGTAAAACCGTGTCCCACCATGAACAGGATAATATAAAACAGTCCGCCGATGGCAGATCCGCCCAGGGCAACTTCGCTCACCCTGCCCAGGAAAGCCGTATCGGTCACGCCAACAATGTTCTGGGCCAGCAGGCTAATGATAATCGGCCAGGCTATTCCCCAGATTCTTCTTATGGATGGTGTTTCAGGATTCAAAACAGGAGGTAGTATTGATTAATTTGTAGGTCTTCGAACGTTAAAATGTCGGGAATGTTTAATTACCAAAGGTTTTATTACCCGATGCTAAAGTCGTCCCAGTCAAGGGCAACCTTGAAACCTTCGCGGTAATCGCGAAGACTGTCATACGAAAGTTCAACAGTTTCAACATCTTCTGCATCGGGTGGTATTTCAACGATGTGCTTGCCTTTAAAATCAATCACCGCCGAGTCACCCTGATGAAGGGTTCCCCTTCCGTCGGCTCCCACCCGATTTACTCCGATAACGTAAGCCTGGTTTTCGATGGCCCGTGCGATGAGCAGTTGCCTGAAAGCAAAGCTTCTTCGTCCAGGCCAGTTGGCAACATAAATCAGCAGGTCGTATTCGTATGCCTCATTGAGGTAGCGGTTTTTGCTCCACACCGGGAAACGCAGGTCGTAGCATATCAGCGGACAAATTTTCCAGCCTTTCAGGTCAACAATAAGCTTGTTTTTGCCTTGCGAAAAATGCAGATGCTCATCACCAAACCTGAACAAATGTCTTTTGTCATAAAACTCAGCGCTGCCATCTGCACGCATCCATACAAGCCGGTTGTAAAACTCACCGCAGGCTTTTACAACATAACTCCCGGTAATTGCGCAGCCGTTTTGCTGTGCCATCATTTTCAGCCATTGGTATGTTTGCCCTTCAGCTTCTTCGGCAACAGGTTGAGGATCAACCACAAAACCTGTGTTAAACATTTCAGGAAGAACGATCAGGTCAGGTTTGGTTTTAAGTTTTGAGATGATTGTTCCAAACTTCTCAAAGTTCTTCAGCTTGCCTTCCGAAACAAGGTCAGATTGTATTACCGTGACCGTAAGGTTGCTCATGACAGTGATTTTTACAGGTTAAACCGGATAAGAACATCGCCGTATCCGCTGAAAAACTGATCAAAAGTAGGAAAATAGGGGGATTTTTCAGCCTTTGCAGGTTAACACCCATTAAATAAATATGTTACGGCCTCCGGGGCTGATGTTATGACAATTTAACGACCCTCTTCAAAATTCAGCCTTTTATTTTTATAATTTCGCAATCCGAAAATGTTTTCGCACACACATATAAATCACTTAATATGAAGACGATAGACGATTATAATTTTACCGGAAAGCGCGCTATTATGCGTGTTGATTTCAATGTGCCGCTGGATGAAAATTTCAACATCACCGACACAACCCGTATTGATGCAGCGCTTCCGTCCATCAAAAAAATACTTGCTTCAGGCGGCTCTGTTATCCTGATGTC
>DAONEL010000194.1:0-3444 GCA_035403045.1 Bacteroidales bacterium | reverse complement strand
TGTGCATGAATATTGATGTGGTGCGCGACAATATCAGCTTTCCGCAACTCAACCCCGGCGACGGGGTAGTTGTGCACTCCGTGGGTGCATATAACATGACACAGTGGATGCAGTTTATTACGCTCCGACCGAAGATTGTCCTGATAGATATAAAGGGAAACATGCATGTTATCAGGGACAATGAAACACTGTCCACCGTTATTGGCAGCGAGAAATTGCCCGAACACTTGAAAACCGAATAAAAACGCTTCAGTGAACATGGTTAATCCGAACCTTGCACCAACCGCATGAAGAAGCTCAAGGAACTCCTTGCCCAACAATATGCCAGCCTGCTCAACAGCTATGCCATGGTCTTTTTCTCAAAGGACCGGATATTTGCCTGGATATTGCTGCTCGTCACCTTTTTTGATCCGGTAGCCGGCCTCAGCGGGCTGGTTGCTGTGCTTGCAGCAAATATAGCGGCAGAAATCATCGGCTTCAGCCGTTTCAATATTCGTTCGGGATTTTACGGATTCAATGCCCTGCTTGTGGGGCTTGGTATTGGCTTGTATTACCAGCTCACCCCGGCTTTACTGATTCTGGTTGTTTTTGCCGCGCTGCTCACATTGATGATTACCGTGGCGATGGAAGGAATCATAGGAAAATATGCGCTGCCCTATCTCACACTGCCGTTCCTGTTCTCATTCTGGATGGTCACACTTGCTGCACGGTACTACACCGAGCTGAATATCAGCGAACGGGGAGTGTTCCAGATCAATGAATTATACAGCCTTGGCGGACAGATGATGGTATCGGTAAACGACTGGTTCGGTGCGCTTCCGCTGCCACCTTCGGTGGTAACCTATTTCAAATCACTGTCGGCTATACTTTTCCAGTACCACCTCTTAACAGGAATGCTGGTTGCTGCAGGATTACTGTACTATTCGCGCATAGCCTTCCTGCTGTCACTGGTTGGGTATTATTCGGCTTACATTTTCTATTCGCTCATCGGGGCAAACTTCAACGAGCTGAACTACAGCTTCATCGGGTTTAATTATATCCTGACGGCGATAGCTATCGGCGGTTTTTTCATTGTATCGTCCCGGACATCATTCCTCTGGGTGATACTGCTTACACCGCTCATTTCGATCCTGGTTACAAGCACCTCGGTGCTTCTGGGCATTTTCCAGCTCTCGACATACAGCCTTCCTTTCAACATGGTGGTGCTGCTATTCCTCTACGTTCTGAAATTCCGGGAGAAATACAAAACCGGGTTAAGTGCTGTAACTATTCAGGAATATTCGCCTGAGAAGAACCTGTACACGCAACTGAACAATATTCTCCGATTCCCGGCAGGCTCGTATTTCCCCATCGGCTTGCCAGTGATTGGTGAATGGACTGTAACACAGGGACATTCCGGTGAACACACGCACCGCGACGGCTGGCGTCACGCTTGGGATTTTGAAATCACCGACGACAAGGGGCTCTCGTACAAAGGCAAAGGTGACTATCCTGCAGATTATTATTGCTATGGCAAACCGGTTGTTGCTCCTGCCGACGGATGGATTGAAGAAGTGCTTGATAACATAGCCGATAACGAGATCGGGCAGGTAAACCTCGGGCATAACTGGGGAAACACCCTTGTGATAAGGCATACCGACAGGCTTTATTCAAAACTCTGTCACCTGAAGCAGGGCAGCATTAAAGTTGAAAAAGGGGCCAGCATTAAAAAGGGTGAAGTTCTTGCACTTTGCGGAAACTCAGGAAGATCACCTGTTCCTCACCTTCATTTTCAGTTACAGCAAACTCCCTTTATCGGCTCGCTCACCATCGACTATCCGATCAGCCAGTACCTGATTAAAAGAAAAGGCGGGTATGAACTTGTATCTTATGTAAAGCCTGAAAAAGGCAATAAGATTTCAGCATTACCGCACAACGACTGTCTGAAGAAAGCATTTGACTTCAAACCGGGGCAGAAAATTGAGTTCTCTGTGGTTATTGACGGATCTCCTGCCGGGACCATTGGCTGGGAAGTGATGGTAGATATATACAATCACACTTATCTGTATTGCAATAATAGTGGTTCTAAAGCCTATTTTACCGGAAATGACGAACTGTTCTATTTTACCTGGTTCGAAGGCAGCCGAAAATCATTGCTCTTTGCTTTCTACCTGGGAGCTTACAAAGTGGCCAAGGGTTATTCCCGTTATCTTTTTATCCGCGATGTATATCCTGCCAAAGTATCAGGCAACGGCATCATGAAGTCAATACAGGATTTCGTGGCGCCTTTCTTCATATTCACCAGGAATGAATTTGAATTATGCTACTGCTCGATGAAAGATGAGCTTGAGCAGAGCGGTATCTGGATCAAATCTTATGCACGGCGGCACTACGGAAAAAAAGTAACTCCCTTTGCTGAGTTCGAATTCGAAATTGACAATAACCGCATTGAAAAATTCACCGCCCGCGCTGGTAAGCATGAAACCATCGCCAGCAGAATTGAAATCAATACCAACTGATAATACAACCGGTAATGCACTTTAATAAGTATAACCTCCCGAAATCTGTTACGATCACATTACTGTTGTCGCTGGCGGCATTCTACCAGGCATCGGGACAGCAGAAAGATTTCAGCTACTACGACAGCCTGACCTATGCTTACTACACGGCTAAAGACTGGAAATCGCTGATTAAATCGGGAAAAGAAGCGCTCGCCTCAGGTTATGATTATAACTACCTTGATATGCGGCTGGGTATAGCATACTATGAGATGCGCAAATTCAGGCAGGCTGCCCGGCACTTCGAAAAATCGCTGCTCAATTTCAGCAAAGATCCGGTTACCGCTGAATATCTTTATTATGCTTACCTGGAATCAGGACGTGGAAATGATGCGTCAGCGATTGCATGGGAGTATAGCGATAAGTTTGTCACAGTTCCCGGGACTTCGACCGGGAAAGTTAACTTTGTATATACCGAAGGCGGTTATATACCCGATGCATCGCCTGCAGCCGGTGCCATTGAACTGATGGGTGCCGATAGTATTTATGGCGAAGAAGATGTTTTTAAAGGCCAGTCGTATCTTCATGCAGGCCTGCAATTGCAGCCTGGCCCGAAAGCGCGTTTATACATCGCTGGCAACACACTCGGACTAGATAAACAGAAACACTTTGCCTATTCACTTTACGATGCTACCTTAACAAACAAGTTGTTTACCGATACCACCTTCAATTACTCCCTGCGGCAAAATGAGTTCTATGCCTCACTCACCTATACACCGCAGTCTGGATTTTCCATAACAACAGCCTTCCATTACATGGGCGGCAGCGCTACTCCTGTTATCAGCACCTATTCCGACTATGTGTATAGTTTCAGTAAAGCGCCCTACACATACAGCCACTACGTGATGGCTCTCAGTTTAGCTAAGGAAGCAGGCAACCTGACCATTGCAGCAGGCCTAAGTTATGC
>DAONEL010000193.1:2254-3452 GCA_035403045.1 Bacteroidales bacterium | reverse complement strand
GGATCGATCTGAGCAAACGACTGTCCGAAAAGGGTCACGAAGTCCGACTGGCTGGTCTTCATTTTTTCGTTGGCCATCTCCATGGCTTTCACGAAAGTTTCGTTGGTGCTGAATCCTGACATGGCTCTTACCACATCGGCAACCGAAACTTCCATGGTGACGTTCATACCCCCTTTGAGGTCAAGGCCAAGGTTTATCTCACGTTCGATACAATCCTTGTAGGTGTAGCGGCCCAGATATATAGTCTGGTTGGCCACCGAGTCGAGGTAATACCTCTTGCGGGTTTGTATCAATGAGTCCAAAACGTCGATTTCGCGGGTGGCATCACCTTTGGCCAGTTGTTTGGCTTCGGTGGCAACAGCTTCAGTTTTGGCATAATTGCTGGCTTTTTTCTCCGTTATCCGGGCAACGATGGTGAACGAAAGTTGGAAAAGGCACACCAGGGCAAACGCTATGGCAAAAAAACGAATTGCGCCTTTATTCTGCATATTATTAGATTTTAGGTAGTTAGGTTTGTTCTGATTTTTGAGCCTGCAAAGGTAGAAATTGTTACTTAATTTACAAACGGGCAGAAATAAAGAAAATAGAACATATTTTGCTTTTTTGCTCTGCCTGCCGGCTCACGGTTTTACGTTGGCAGAAATAGTACCTTTGTAAGGATTAACGTGGCAATTATCATGAAAAATACAGTAATCCTCTTATATATAACTTCCCTGTTAACATTTTCGGTATCAGCGCACAGCCTGCCGACTGTTCCTCCCGATACGCTTAAAATCGTCACCTGGAACATGCGGCTCGACACTCCTTCCGATGGGATTAATGCATGGCCTAACCGGAAGAATTTATTTATAGAAGTGTTGAAAAGCGGGAAACCTTCAGTGTTTGGGTTGCAGGAAGCTTTGTTCAACCAGGTGCAGGATGTGGAGAAAGCATTCCCGCAATTCGCAAGGGTAGGGGGTGGGCGCGAAGACGGCAAAACAAAAGGTGAATTTTCTGCCATATTTTTTGATACTACTCTTTATACGAGCTCAGCTTCAGGCACTTTCTGGCTGTCGCAAACGCCTTCGGTACCCGGCAGCATGGGCTGGGATGCCGCATGCACACGCGTGGTCACCTGGTCTCAACTGGCTGTAAAACTGAGCGGTAAAAGGTTTTTCGTCTTCAACACCCATTTTGATCATATGGGACAGGTTGCTCG
>DAONEL010000193.1:0-2154 GCA_035403045.1 Bacteroidales bacterium | reverse complement strand
AACACATACAATACAGGCGGTTATTATCCGTCGGATCATTTGCCTGTTAAAGCTGTCGTTGTTTTCTAACTGCTGACTGATGCCCGGGCCGACGAAGAATATCATCTTGCTTATTGCTGCCGTTGCAGTTCCGCTGCTCCTGTTATCGCAGCCGGCCATGCAGGTAAAAAGGCTTACAGATATTGCTCCAAAGGTTTTTGATGCGGGGGGTGGAGAATACAAAATGCCTTTTGCCGGCGGACTGAATGCCTGCCAGTTCGGAAGCATGGACCTCAATGCCGACGGAATAAAAGACCTTGTGGTTTTCGACCGGCAGGGATACCGCATTCTGCCATTTATCAACGAAGGCATCGCTTCTCAGGTTAGTTATACATATCATCCTGAATATGCTGCCTATTTCCCTGCAATTGAGCATTGGATGCAGTTAGTGGATTATAACAACGACGGCAAAGAAGATATTTTCACCTATACCACCGGCGGCATTAAGGTTTACCGGAATGATTCACGGTCAGGGCTGGTATTTACCCAGGTATCAAAACCCTACCTCGTTTCGCTGCAGGGGAGCACGCTCACCAATATTTTTGTCACCTATGCTGATTTTCCGGCCATTGTGGATGTTGATAACGACGGCGATAAGGATATACTCACGTTCTGGGGACTTGGCTCGTTCATTGAATGGCATAAGAACCTTTCAGAGGAAACCTATGGAAATGCCGATTCGCTGGTGTTTGAGAAAGTAAGCGACTGCTGGGGCCGTTTTGCCGAAGGCGCCGAAAACAATACCATCAAACTTGATACCTGCCCGGAATATAAAGCCAGCCGGGAGATTGCCGGCACTCTGAAAGACAGCGGGCCAAAGCATACCGGCTCCACGCTGCTTGTAAACGATTTCAACAACGACGGGCTTTACGACCTTGCCCTGGGTGATGTGGATTATCCGGCACTGGTTTGGCTGACCAATGGAGGCACACCGCAGGAAGCAGCCATGGTTTCCTATACGTCAGCATTTCCGCAACTGGCCCACCCTGTAAACATTACTTCGTTCCCTGCCTGTTCGATGGTGGATGTGAATAACGACGGGAATCAGGATATTATCGCTTCGCCTTTTGAGCCAAGCCTCATCCGTACCAATGGAGCCAACAGTTGCTGGCTATACACCGGATCAGCCTCAGGCTTTAATTTCGAACAGGAGGACTTTCTGCAGCACGACATGATCGACCTCGGGCTGGGAGCGTATCCCTTGTTTTTCGATTACAATGGTGACGGGCTGCAGGATATCATCGTGGGTAACTATGGCTACCTCGACAGCAGCTGGCTTGATCCGGCCTACGGACTAACATGTCAGTATGTATCTTCACTCGCGCTTTTTGAAAATACCGGCTCTGCCGCTTTGCCTTCCTTCAGGCTGATAACGCGAGATTATCTGAACCTCAGTTCTCTGCAGATGCAGTCGCTTATTCCCGCAGCGGGCGATGTGGATGGTGATGGTGTTACTGACCTGCTTTGCGGCAACTCCAAGGGGAAACTGGTTTACCTGCACAACAAAGCATCATCAGGCCAGCCTGCTGATTTCGAACTCACAGATCCGGCATACATGCAGATTGATGCGGGCGATTTCAGCGCTCCCCAGGTAATTGACCTGGATGATGACGGCCTCAACGACCTTGTAACCGGTAACCGTAAAGGAAAACTGTCCTATTACCATAACACGGGAGAAGCGGGCAATCCGTCCTACAATCTTGTGACTGATTCGCTGGGTGGAATTGATGTAACAAACACACAGTTATCGTATTACGGGTACAGTGTACCATATTTTTATAAAAATAGTAACGGTAAATTGCTCTTGTTTGTCGGTTCCGAGTACGGCGAAGTGTGGGTTTACAGCGGCATAGAAAACAATCTTGACGGACGGTTCACTTTCGAAGGGCTGCTGCAGGGCATCAGGGATGGTTGGAGGAGTTCGGTGGCCATGGCTGACATCAACAGCGATACACTGGTTGAGATGCTTGCCGGGAATTACTCGGGCGGGCTGGGATTTTACCATGGATTTACATCATCCGCCAATGGCATACAGCAATCTGATCAGCCGTTGACCAGCCGCCTGGTAATTACTCCGAACCCTGCGGCCGGCAGCGCCGGGATACAAATTCCCGG
>DAONEL010000192.1:0-3474 GCA_035403045.1 Bacteroidales bacterium | reverse complement strand
TCGTTTCTGCGTACGAAAATAAATATTAATAATGGCAAACAACATCACGCGAGAAGCCGGCAAACAACACGTCAAATTCTTAAAGGAAACAGCGAGAGAAAGGGGTATTTCCAATTATGAAATCGCCAGGCGAACCGGATTGATCGCCAACAACGTATGGCGAATCTTCAACGGAAAGTATTTGCCATCATTAGAAAACTTTTTAGCTATCTGCGAGGCTGTTGGCGTCAGAATAAAGCTTGATAAATATCAATAATAACACCTGTTCCTGCGAAGTCAGGCGGAGTCTGGTAACCGTATAAAACCTTGTTCTTTGACTAAATGAAATGGTGTGGTGGCGGAATTGGTAGACGTGCCTTAATCATCGTTAAGGTGGGACTTTCAAAAGCAAATGATACGTGTACGATAGAGCGTTGAAGGCTGAGGATGTAATTCCCATTACAGGTTCGAGTCCTGCCCACACCACAAGTGTTCTTTGATTTGATAGGGTGGCGGAATTGGCATACGGCAGTAGAATGACGGGAGCGCCTTAACCTCGTCCGTAATCATCAACTTGATGATAGTATAAAAAAGCACCTCTAAGGCTTGCAGGTTCGAATCCTGCCCCTATCACAAATTGTGCGCTTTGGTTCCGTATTATGCACTAACTCTGAATGGAACGGGCAGCCGGGAAAGACCGGCATCTTTTTAAAACGACCATGACAAACAAAGATAAAATACAAATCGCCGGTGACTTTCAGAGGGCAATCATCGGAAGCCAACAGGCATTGACCGGCGGAAGCCCTGAAGCCTTCGCCGTCGGATACTACACCGGCTTCCTGATGCGGTACATGGATGACCGCTTGGCAATCGAGATCAAACGCCGGATAAAAGAACTGAAAAATGAAATATAACCTTAAAACCTTAAATTTATGGCAACATCAATCAGACTTGAAAAGCAGTGGGACGAATTAACGGAACGCTATCAGTATTTCGTTATTAAAGAACATGACGTCTTGGCATTATGTTATGATGAACGTATTGCCCGCAAGACCTACCAGATGGCAGTTGACTGCGCTGCAAATCCTTCAGAGAAAATAACGCTTGAAAGCACAGAAGTATGAACCACATGACTTGCGGCCAGTCTTATTCAGATTACATGAATGAGCCTCAGACAACCTGCCTTTGTTGCTGCATGACCAGCGAAGACCTGAATGAGGACTATCTATGTCCAAACTGCTCAGAGTTCAAACAAATCGAAAAACAATATAAAAATGAACAAATCAGAATCAATAACCAACATTGCCAAAGCCTTAATAGCATTTGATGCTGAGGTAAGCAAGATCGCAAAGGGCGAAGTAAATCCGTTCTTTAAAAACAAATATGCCGCTCTTCCGGATATTCTTTCGGCAATTAAAGAACCACTAATAAAAGCCGGGTTGACAGTTAAGCAATTCCCGGAAGGTGATCACCAGCTAACCACGATGATCATTCATGCCGAAAGTGGTGAGTTCCTGGAATCAACCTACACAATGAAGCCGGCGAAGGATGATCCGCAGGGTGAAGGCAGCCGGATAACATACCAGCGCCGTTATGCTCTCGGTGCTGCTCTCGGGTTGAACATCGACGAGGACGATGATGCCGATAGAACAATGGAAAAACCGAAAGGTGTGACAGAAAAACCGCTTTGCAATAACGAAATACTAAAGAAAGCAATCGCAAAGGCTAAGGCTGGAGAAGCTGATGTATTTGAAAACCTGCAAAAATATTACAGGTTGCTACCGGAACACATTGAATCATTCCAATACGCAATGGAACACTAATCATGGAAAAGGCATTATCAAAACTATCTGTATTACCGTCAACCAGGCACGAACGGGAGATATTCGTAAACAAGTGCATTGAAGAAATTGCCAACGGCGAACAGAATCCGCTCTTAATTGAGATTCAGTTGAAGAACCTTGAAGAAACCATTTCGGCAATCAGGAAATCACAGGTAGTAAAAGACTGTGTTCGTAACGAAGCTGATAAATACCATGAAAAGACGTTTGAAGTCTTCGGAGCAAAGATCACGAAGGTAGAACGCCGGGAGTGGGACTACTCAGAAACGAACGATTCCGTACTGGCACGTTACGAATCTGATCTTGCCTTCGCAAAGGAAAACATAAAACAGCGCCAAAAATTTCTGCAAGCCATTAAACCTGGTTTCTTGGCAGTTGACGAAAAAACAGGCGAACAATTGAACGCCCCGAAAGTAGCAATTAATGAAACTTTACAAGTAATAATCCAATGATGTATTCAATCTCAATCTGTCTGTCCGATTTGCCGAAGGACAAAATGAAAAAGCCGGCAAACGGCAAAGTTTATATGAACCTCATGGTTGCAGAACGACGTGAACCTGACCAGTACGGCAACGATGTTACTGTTTTCGTTTCTCAGACCAAAGAAGAACGAGATCAGCAAAAACCAAAATCGTATGTAGGTCAAGGTAAGAAAATCGAGTTTACCGAAAGTCCGACACCCGAACAGGTAGAAGCATCGCCTGTCATAACTCCTGACGAATTTGATGATTTGCCATTCTAATGAAGTTAATCGCTGACATACGGATAGAAAACGGTACTCTGAAGTTCAAACAGAGGAGTACTGTTCTATCCGATATTGCTCAGATGAAAGACGGTGACTATGTAATGACAATCGAAAGGAGAAAGAAAAAAAGATCACTCAGTCAAAATGCTTATTACTGGGGTGTAGTCGTTCCATTGGTAAAAGAAGGATTGTTAGATATAGGGTACAGAATGACAACCGACGATACGCACGAGTACCTTAAAGGACAATTTGCCATTACAGAGGTTGTAAACGAACGTACCGGCGAAGTCCTGAAATCAATAGGCAGCACGTCTGAAATGACAACCTCAAAGATGATGGATTATTTCGCAGAGATAACGCAATGGGCTGCTGAATACTTGAATGTGCAGATACCTAATCCTGGGGAACAACTGAAAATTGAAATATGAAAACAAAATCACCTGAAACGATAACCATAAAATTGCCGCTTATTCATGCTGTTGCACTATCTGCATTTCTCGGATGGTACAGGTTTACAGGGAAAGTAAAAAGCGACCATATTGGCAATGATACTGTTAATGCTGCAATAAAATCAACGCTTGATCAAATCCAAAAACAAGAGTTTTAACTATGAAAATCTTTCTCTTCCTCGGATTCCTTACCGCTGTTTTTGGGATCCTTGTATGGTTGAACCAAAAGAAAGAACAGCAGATCGAAAAGTTTCAAGCCAACTTACAGCACGGTCAAAAGGTGAGATTCGATGTGGACGACTGGCCAACTACCGGCAGAGTGCTGACGGTCATTGACAACCATGCACTTGTGCAGGATTATTTAGGAGAATGTTACACAGTTTTAATTTCAGAAATTTACCCGGCATGAAAGACACATCCAGGCAGGCTCACAAGATGATTGAGCCAATGGCAACCAGGC
>DAONEL010000191.1:0-3480 GCA_035403045.1 Bacteroidales bacterium | reverse complement strand
CATACAATGGAATTGAATAATTTAAAGCACCATGCGAGTTTGCAGCAGTCATATTTCCATACTCAGTAAAAGAACCGATTTCGGCAGAAGGTATTGACAGTTTTTGTGTAATAGCTGGTAATTCGGAGAATGAATTCTGACCTTTTAGTACATGATAAGTAGATAAAATGGTAAGTACAAAAAATATTCTTTTCATGATAATAATGATGTTTGATTAATAAACAGGAAAGATGGTGAGTTCAAGGACATTGAGGTTTGTAAGAAGCTGAATCATGATGTGTTAAAGCACAAACAACCCGATGAAGTTCTAATTGATACCACTGGTTTGTCACCAATAGAAACAGCAAGGGCCATCTTCGATCAGATAACTTCCTAAACCGTGAATTTGAATAAGATTCAGTTCATAAGAGCCCGTTCTCTAAATTAGGGCTCTGATCACCTAACACTACCCACTTTATTAAAGAAAGTCGTTTGAAATCCATTACTACGACAAGGAATACTATCTTTATCTAATTATTTCGGACAAAGTGAGCCACCCATTTCGGAGTAAATTGCGCCAGTGATTTCGGACGAAAGTGAGCCACTTTTTTCCGGCGAAAACAGGCAGCTATTTCAAAGGACAAACAGGGTGATAAAACTACTAATTTTTTTCGGTTTTTTTTCTCCTCAAGGATTCCCCTTTCAGTTCAAAGCGGTGTGCCGAACCTGACAATCTGTCCATGATCGCATCGGCCAGCGTTGGTTCATTGATATATTGATACCATTTTGCTACCGGGAGCTGGGATGTAATAATGGTAGAGCGCTTGCCGTACCGATCCTCCAGGAGTTGAAGAAGCGCAGTTCTTGCGTGATTTTCAAGAGGCACCAGCCCAAAATCATCCAAGATGATCAGAGGAATTTTTTCGATCTGGTTGAGCAATTTGATATAGGATCCATCGAGTTTTGACAAAGCAAGTTTCTCGGTAAAGCGGTTCATTCCCAGGTAAAGAGTCTTGTAGCCTAAAGTACACGCCTGCCTGCCGAAGGCACAGGCGAGGTAGCTTTTACCGCAACCTGTCGAGCCGGTTATCAGAATGTTTTCAGCTCGTTGTATAAAGGTACAATCGGCCAGGGCCAGGATTTGATCGCGGGTCAGGTTGCGTTCGGACGAACACTTGATTTGTTCCAGCAGGGCATCGTACCGAAGGCCGCTTAGCTTCAGATACATCTGGGTCCGTTGCTGGATGCGGTTGAGTTGCTCGGCTTCGACCAGCCGGGCCATCAGTTCATGTGATGTGGGGAGTTCGTGAGAAGGCAGGGTCAGAGTGGTTTCATACGCCTGCGCCATTCCGAACAACTTGAGCTGTTGAAGTTTTTCTAGGGTTTGGTCTGTGTTGATCATGGTTTTTTGTTTTTGTGTAAATATTAATTGAAAAGTATGTCACTATCTCGTTGTTTTATGGGTATGATTCAGGACCCCGGATGTTTTCATGGTCAGGAAGACCGATAAAATGATTTTGCTCTTCCGGCGCCTTGTCAAGGCCCCGTTCCAGGATGTTTTTAATGATCATATAGGTTACCTTATATCCCGCCATGGCCCGGTCGCAGGCTGCCTCCAACCGGTCGTTGCCGTACTTCTCACTCAGCCGTAAAACGCCAAGACAAGAGTTATAGGTTTGCTCGATAAAGATCTTCTGTTTGAGGATCCTTTCAATGACATTGGCTGTTTGACTTCCGATTCCGGCGGCCTTTTCTACAAAATATTCTTTGCTATAGCCTTTGATCTGCAGGTAATGTTTCTGGGCAGGCGGCAGGTGTTCTTCAAGAGTGGTATAACCGTTTCGGGCAAGGTTACGTCGACATGAGACGATACGAACGGTATTTAGATAGATTTCCACGTTGTCTGTGTCATAAACTATCGAGACTGTCTGGCCGATGTAACGAAAAGGGACGCTGTAATGATGCCAGTCTTCTCCCAAGGTAATGTGGCAGTTTCGCTGGACCTTGGCCTGGATCTTGTTTTTGGGTACAAAAGGCTCTGCCGGTAATGGGAGCAAAAGTGACTTTTCATGCTGCAAAAAACGGGTACGCCGACTGTAATCTCTCCGTTGAAAGTTGCGATCCAGGAACTTCTGCAACTCTTGGTGCAATGCCTGATTAAGCTCTTCAACAAAATGAAAGACCCGGTTGCGTATAGCAGCATAGATGCGGTTATAAACCACATTCACATGACTTTCTGCAGAGGCTTTATCCCTGGGTTTACGCACCCGACTAGCCAAAAGCGTGGTTCCGTAATGAAGGGACCACTGTTCGGCAAGCTCATCGAAGGTGGGTTCATATCGGTTACTCTTTTTGACGATCTGTGCCATGTTATCGGTCTTTGCCGACCGGGGAACACCACCAAAAAAGGCTAAGGCATTATCCAGGGCTTTAAGCAGGTATTCACGCTTGGCCGAAGCCAGGGCTTCAATATAGGTGAAGCCGGAAAAAGGAAGTACACAGACCAACACGGTACACATGGTGATCTCTCCTGTATGCGGGTCAACCACAGGTATCTTGTCTCCGGCAAAATCAAACATCATGCTGGCTGCCGGTTCATGTTCAAAATGCATAACTGCCTTTCGGGTCTCTATAAACCGGTTCAGGTGTTCGCAGAACTGGGTGTAACCATACCCATCCGGGACCTTTCGCAGGTACTCCTCCCAAAGGATCATTTTAGTGGCATGTGGCTTTTGAAGCTCATCACACAAGTCCGGAATACGCTGCTGCATATCAGCTTGACGCCAGTCAATCCGGACAGCGGTAGATTCTTTGTAAACCAATGAAGAAAGTTCTTCATCCGGCAATCTTAATAAATCCGGCTGCGGTTTGTTCAAGTCAGAAAGCTGCTGAATGTAGCCATTTACGGTATTGCGGGCCAGGTGAAGATCCCGGGCGATTTCCCGGTTGGATTTCCCGCTTGCTTTGAGTTGTAAGATTCGTCGTATCTGCAACATGGTTAAATGTTTGTTTGCCATCGTATAAGTTTTTCATCTTATACGATCCCATGTTGCCCTTGATTTAGCTGGCCTTGTTTCTGCCGGAATGTCAGGTCATCTTCCTGAAAATTGAATGACAAACAGACCAAGAAAGTGGCTCACTTTGCTCCGAAATGAGTGGCGCAGTTTGTTCCGAAATGAGTGGCTCACTTTACTCCGAAATAGGTGGCGCAATTTACTCCGAAATCACTGGCGCAATTTACTCCGAAATGGGTGGCTCACTTTGGTCCGAAATAGTCACTTTATCTCTATTATCAAGAAGTAATCAACCATGTACCAAGACACTTTATCCACAAGGGAGGTGCTCCATGACCTCACAACGATTGGGTCATCTTTAACAACTCTGTCAAATAAAGGAAAAGACTATGATCAGATCATCCAATACATCATCGAGAATAAATTCTATTACTATTCTACTCCCCATTTCTTAGACCAGCGAATGACTTTTCTTAAATGAATTTAA
>DAONEL010000190.1:0-3512 GCA_035403045.1 Bacteroidales bacterium | reverse complement strand
TCGGAATGACAAACACTCATTTTAGAAAATTCCGCTGCCCGACTGTTTCTGGTGCATCATTTTTTGTGTGGCAGCGATGCGAAACTCTCAGTACCCGTCGTGCTCAAAACCTAATTGTAATCACAAACCGTATCGACGGGCAATTCATATAAAGTGATCCTGTCATTCCGAACAAGAAAACTGTAACGAAGTGTAGGTTTTAGCAGTGAGGAATCTAATCACACCTCCAATTCCTTCCAATCCGGGTTCATGGAATCAATTAGTTTTGTCTTTTTCTCTCTGGAATAACCCTTTATTTGTTTTTCGCGAGCTATTGCCAAATCAATAAAATCAAACAACTCATAATAAATAAGTTTGTGAACATGATACTTTTTGGTAAATCCCTCGTAAAGTTCGGATTTGTGTTCAAAAACTCTTCGTTTTATATCGTTGGTCACACCGGTATAGAGTACTGTTTTATTTTTCGTAGTAAGGATATAGACATAATATAGGTGTAATTTCATATAAAAAAATGTATTTAGTTTCTTCGTTACGCAACCAATGAAACAATTAAATTCTTTTTTTAGTTTCCTCACTACGTTCGGAATGACAATTATGCTTTCGGAAAGCATGCCGTTGCCCTACCTTATTTTGGAACATCACTTTTTTTATGGAACAGTTCGTTAGTACTTCCACCCGATTTTTTCTGTCATCCCTGCAATTTTCCACCAAATCTTTGTAGTGTAAGCTCAGAATGTCAAACGCCTATTTTAGTAGCCATAAATTTCATTCTCTTCGCCCTTGGGTTTTTTTCAAAACTTACTGGCTTCGGTTGCTTCCTGCAGTACCTTATCGGCTTCTTCCCGGGCTTTTTTATTGATATTGTCGGCCTGTTTGCGGGCTTCTTTTACCAGTTGTTCGGCTCCTTTGCGGGCTATTTGTTTCATCACCGGATTGGATGCTTTGGCGATGAGTGAGTCGCCCTGTGCCTGTGCCTGCACAATGAGTTTATCACCTGCAAGACGTGCTTTTTCGAGTATCTGATCGGCTTTGGCCTGCGCCTGCTGCAACGCTTTTTCGCGTTCGGCACGTCCCTTGTCAAGTGCCACATTCTTCATCGAATCGGCTTTTTGCATCACCGCTGCTTTTTTTTCCTCTACTACGGTTGTCAGGGTATTTTTCAGGTCAAGCTGTATCTGCGGTTTGCTGAATGTGCCGAGTATTTTAAAACCAACGTTTGAGAATTTGCCCAGGTTCATTTTTTCAGGGATTTTTACATTTCCACTGTAATCGATGGTCTGATCCAGCCCGGTACTTCCGCCCAGTTTCAGCTCCATATCGGCTGCCCGGATGGCAAAGGGCTTGGTGTTGACCCGTCCGTCTTTAATCTGAAACATCAGCGCCAGATCTTTCAGGGTGAGATTGACCAGTTCTTTCACTTTCAGGGCTTCGCCCAACTTGGTGAGTGCGGTTACTTCTTTGACCTGCACCGCTTTGGCATTCAGTGAGCCGTTGGCGAGAATAGTGGCAAGTACCGGCATCATGTCCTGTTGCAGGAGGGAGTTGATTTTCAGACTGGAGTTAAATGTCCCGAAAATTTTATCGAATACCGGAGCTATTGTTTTCAGCACCTGCACTTGTGCGAAGATATCTTTGAAAGAAATGTCCTTCATCTCCAGGTCGAAATCCACAAATGGTTTCTGCGGATCGGCGGAACTGTAGGTTCCGGTCAGTGCCATTACGCCTCCAAAGGCATTCACATTCATTTTCTGAATGTTCAGGTTGCCATCAGCCACCCGAAGCAGGGCGGCAGCATTCCGGAAATTCATTTTATCGTAAATCAGTTCGTTGAATGTGCCGTCGAGTGCCAGATCCAGGTTTTTGGGTATTTTCACCACGGTAAGTGATGAACTGTCACTTTTGCTATCCGTCTCATCAGCCATAAAGTCGTTGAGATTGAAGTAGGAAGATTTTACGGCAAAATTGCCTTTCAGCGTTTTATCGCGCAGGGCGTAGGCCATATAATTCTCCGCCCGTCCGCTGCCGGTGAGGTCGTTGCGCCCGATTTTCATCTTCAGGTCAGTCAGGTTCAGGTAGCGATCGCTGAAGGTGAGGTTAGCCCCACTGATGGCTACATCCTGCTCCAGGTCTTTCATTCGCAGCAGCATATTCTGTACATTGACCGTGCCCCCGAAGCGGAACTTTTCGAAGAGATTGTTCTCGAACCAGGACATTTTACCGGCCATATTTACATTCATGTTCAGCAATCCATTCAGGGTGGTTCCTTTTTCGAGCGGATAGACCTCTTTGATCATCCCCAGATCCAGTTTGCCGACTGCCTTCAGCGTCATATCCGGGTCGGAGACGGGTGTGGCAATGCGTCCCTGCATGGTGAATGGGTTTCCGCCCAGGTTGAAGGAGAATTTCGAAAAATCAACAACTGTATTGTCCAGAGTGCCTTCCTTGCCGGTAAGACGGGCGTTGAGCTGAATATCATTCACAGATTTGGGGAGGGAAGGGTACTGAAACCAGCCATCAGTCACAGCAAGGGCGAGGTCGAAAGCAGGGTAGGAGTCGCCCTCCATTTTCCCTTTGATAAAACCGCTCATATCCACTTTACCGGCAGCTTTCAGCTTATCGAAGGAGGTGGAATAGATGGCAGGCACCAGCGAGAGAATGGCTTTGAAATCCACTTTACGTGCATCGAGGGTCAGGTCCATGTCATAGCCGCTGTCGATAAGCTGCACCCAGCCATTGAGGGCAAAGGGAACCGCATTGAGCTTCATTTGATTGTTGGCAAAGGCGTAGCGGTCGGCGTTGAGGTTGGCATTGATATCGGCCGCCAGTTCCACCTTCATATTGTGAGCATATTGAGTGCCTTCGTTCCAGAAATTGAGCGTATCGGCATTGAGGGTGGTTGTAAGCAGGCTGCTATCGGCCGTGAGGTCGCCGTGGAGGTTGAAATTCAGGTTTCTGACATCGGCAGCTACATCGCCTTCGTCGTCAGCATACCGCACATCAGCACGGGTAACCACTACCTCTTTCAGCTTGAAATTGAATTGCATGGCTGTGGTATCGGGTGCGGCCGTTGAATCAACTTTCATAATATCCCAGTTGGCGCGGCCATCTTTCAGGATGTGAGCCAGCACTTTGTTGTCGGTCAACTGCAGGCGGTTAACCTCATAACCCGTGTCGCCAAAGAGACTTTTCAGGTTGATGACCAGGTTGACATCGCGGCTGAAGAGGAGGGTGTCTTTGGCGAAATCGCCGGTTCCGGTCACGGTAAAATCTTTCAGCGTAACCGATGCATTAGGAAAATTGCGAAGAAAACTAAGCCTGAGTGTGCTGAAGTTGACCTCCGCAGTGAGCTGTTTGTTGAGTTCGCGTTTGGTAATTTCCATTATTTTTCCCCGGAAAGCAAAAGGAAGCGCCAGCAACGCAGCAAAAACGATAGTTATAATTGAAAGGATAATAATCCAGTTTCTTTTTTTTTGGGTAGCCATAATAAAATGATTTACGGAAATTAATTTTAC
>DAONEL010000189.1:2175-3529 GCA_035403045.1 Bacteroidales bacterium | reverse complement strand
TAAATCAATACTGCATTGTGACGTTAATTATCAGAAGGTTACAAGCCGGATTAAAATATGTCAGGCTAAAAAGCTATTTTTGCGGGATTGAATTGCATAACGAATCTTAAATGATCAGACTAAAACTCATATTACTGGCCTTAATTACCTTATTTACGATTCAGGCCTATTCCCAATCAAATTCTGAGATAACAACCGATGACCTTCGTTATCACATCGGGCTGCTGGCTTCCGATTCGCTGGCAGGGCGCTATCCGGGCACACCGGGAGGCAAACAGGCAGAAAACTATATAGCCGGGAAGTTTTCGGAAGCAGGATTAAAAATGCTCTATAGTAATGGACGTCAGGAATTTAAAGTGGTAACTGACGTTCGTCCGGGCAAAAACAATAAGCTGCAGTTTGATGACTACACTGCTGTGATGGGAAAGGATTTCACGCCTTTATCATTTTCGACCACCGGAACCCTGAAAGCGCCGGTGGTTTTTGCCGGTTACGGCTTTGATATTAACCTTGACTCACTCAGGTGGAATGATTATGCCGGTATTGATGTCAATGGGAAATGGGTCATGGTTTTGCGCGGCGATCCTGAACCGGACAATTCGCAAAGCCTTTTTATTGATTTTGAGAGCGAACGTGTTAAAGCGCTTACCGCAAAAGATAAAGGTGCCCGCGGAGTGATTTTTGTCACACCCGAGGACCTTGAAAAACAGGACATTCTCATGCATGTTCAGTACGACAGGACACCCGCCAATGCCGGTATCATGGTACTGAATATTACCCGTGGCATGGCCGACCACATGCTTGCCTCAATGAATGATAGTATAGGTTCAGTGGTTGACCGTATTAAATCCAATCATAAGCCTTCGCCGATGTATATGCCTGTAATACTTGATGCTGCAACTGAAATTGAGATGCTGGAGGCCACAACGGCGAACATCGCGGGTATGATACCGGGCATTGATCCGCTTATGGCCGAAGAGTATATTGTTATCGGTGCCCATCACGACCATCTGGGCATGGGTGGACCCGGGTCAGGTTCAAGACAGCCCGATACAATTGCAGTTCACAACGGCGCCGACGATAATGCTTCGGGTACTGCCGGTATTATTGAACTGGCGCAGAAACTATCGGCCAACAGGCAATTGCTCAAAAGGCCGGTCATCGTGGTCGCGTTTGCAGGTGAAGAAATGGGCCTTCTTGGATCAAAAGAGTTTGTGAAAAATCCCCCGGTCCCGCTGAACCGGATCAAAGCTATGATCAATCTTGATATGATAGGAAGGTTTAATACTGAAACGAACACGATAAGTATCGGAGGAACAGGCACTTCAGTTGAAACGGATACGATCATCAGCCT
>DAONEL010000189.1:0-2075 GCA_035403045.1 Bacteroidales bacterium | reverse complement strand
ATCATTGTCCAATTATAGTATTTGATAATCAAATGGTTAGTTTCTTCAACCGGGCTTTATTGCTTAAATTTCTCAAGTTTGGGATCGTAGGGTTTTCGGGCGTCTTTGTCGATTTTGGCTTTACATGGCTTTTTAAAGAGATTGTTAAAGTCCAGAAATATGTAGCCAATGCTATCGGCTTCACTGTGGCAGCCACAAGCAATTATTTTCTGAACCGCTACTGGACTTTCCACAGCCATAACCCACAGGTATTCACCGAATACAGCAAATTCCTTTTCATTTCCGTATTGGGTTTGGGAATCAGCACTTTCGTCATCTGGATTTTCAACGGAAGACTCAAATGGAACTTTTATGTAGCCAAGTTATTTGCTATTGGTATTGTGACGGTGTGGAATTTCTTCGCAAACCTTTTCTTCACTTTTGGTGCCTGATTTACAACCAGATAGATTGTTCGTCAGCCATTGTGTTTACCACAAAAAAAGGATCCGGACTAACCGGATCCTTTTTCAATAGAATAGAATTACAAGTCGTTATTTCACAACGAGTTTCAGTGTCTGGCTTATTTCCTGGTTGCTTACATGTACGTAATAAATGCCGGGCAGCAATTTCGAGATGTTGAGCCTGTATCCATTGCCGAGGGAAACGTTGTTGAGGTTGATTTCCTGCTTGCCGACAGAATTTATAATAGTAACATCCGCTATCATGCTGTGCGAAGTAGTGATGGTGACTACATCGTTGGCAGGATTGGGATTCAGCCAAACGGGCTTTGCTTCTTTGGGATCATTCACACCAACACCCTGGTAAACAGTTACCGGGAATTCATTGGAGAAAGTACCTCCGCCGCAGGTGTTAACACCCTGAACTTTAACAGTATAGTTGCCTGGTTTTGACAGGTCCCAGGTAACGGTGCATGTCTGGCCGTTTCCGGCAATGGTTCCGCCCGTAACAGGGGTAAGTTCCCAGGAATAAGTAGTTGCGTATGTTCCGCCGGATGTACTGTAATCACTGGTAGGTGTTGTTGTGATATAAACCACCGAAGGTCCCGAGGGATCAGAAGGTGCGAGTGGCTCCTGCGGGTCTGTTGAAACAGTTGCTGTTCCCTGCATGTTGCTCGAGCAACCTGACACAGTGTTTTCGGCAGCGATTGTATATGTACCGGTAGCTGTTACATTGCCGAAACTGAGCGCTGCCCCGGTGCCAGGAAGTTCAGATACCAATGTTCCGTCAACCAGAAGTGAATATGTAGCATCGGTTTGTGATCCATCAAGTCCGACAGGCACTCCTGATCCTCCCTGGGCACAATATGTTCCGCCGCCGGTTGTGTTGAATACAGCCGGACTTGCTGTGACTGTAACAGTAAGTATATCGGAATAATCACCTTCGCAGGTGCCGTTTATACCCTTGGCTTTGATGGTTGCCTGGCCCGTGAAAGTGTCGTTCCAGAAAACGGTAGCTGATAGTCCGTCAGGCATAATTGTGCCGGCTTCGTTGGGTTGGAGGCTCCAAACATAATAGGCTGCATTGGTAGCACCTGCCGTTGCATATTGAGTGTCCTCAGCATTCATGCAAAGCGTTGCAGGCCCTGTTGGCGTTGCACACTGACCAGGTTTTTCGCTAAGTAAAACGTTTTTCACTACAGACCAGGGCCCGGAGCCGCAGTCGTTCGATGCCTGAACCTTAAGTTGCGCGGTTCCAGTCCATGTATCATTCCAATCAATGGTGCAAGAGGTGCCATTGGGCGTTAGAATACCTGATTCAGGAGGAGTGAGGTTCCATGTATAAGATGTTGCATTGGCAACACTGCCGGTAGAATAAGTTTGCACAGGGGCTGTATTGCAAAGGCTGCCTTCTCCCTGGGGTAAACCGGGTGCTACAGGTGCACTGGTTATGCTGATGAAGGAGGTTTTGGTGGTGGTTAAAGCGCAGGAACCGTCAGAACCAATAAGAGTTACATCAAAAGTGCCTGCAGTATTGTATGTCACTACAGGGTTAGGCAGAGTAGAGGTTGACGGTGTGCCACCGGGGAATGACCAGTAAAATTGTGAGGCGCCGACTGACTGATTGGTATATGTAAC
>DAONEL010000188.1:0-3551 GCA_035403045.1 Bacteroidales bacterium | reverse complement strand
CCAGGAACCCCGGTATGTTACATTGAGAGAGTCAAAGTAAAACGTGGGTGCATCCTGATCAGCAGGCTTCATCACCACTGACCCGGTGTTGTTGTTAACAGAGGGAATTTGCAGGCTGTATTGCTGCAACGGCTGCACATTGCCCGATGAAGGCTGCGCCGATGCTGCCATCACTAACAGAAGTCCGGCACAAAGGAGTAAGTAAAGTTTTTTCATACCCGGGGGTTTTTAGATATACGATAAATTTAACTTCAGCGAAGCTGACAAAAATAACGCCGGCGCAACTTGAATCCCAATTTTAAGGGTAAACAAATGGTGAACACAGGGAAGCCGGACAAATCTGTTAACTGTCTTATTTTCAACTTATAAGTAAAGAAACAGAAGTAATAATGTGAAAAAACGGGCAGTGATAAGGGTAAACAACCTACAATTTCCTGATGTAATCTTCGAGCACCACATCCTTTTCAAGGTTGAATTTCTTCCGGATACGGTAACGCAAGGTTTTGAGGCTGTCGGGGGTAACGTTCAGCAGCTTGGCGATTTCCTTGTTCTGAAGATTGATTTTCAGGTAGGCGCATAACCGCAACTCATTCTCGGTTATTTCGGGACAGGCCAGCTTTATGTTTTTGAAAAAGTCCTTATGTACGTCTTCAAACAACATTTTAAAGTGTTCCCAGTCCCGCTCCTGGTTGAGGTGTTCTTTCAGCACGCTCTTTAACCTGGCATAACAATCGTCGTTCACCCCCTTTTTCCTGTAAAAGCTCTCCACTATACCTGAAACATTGCCCAGTATTTCATTCTTGGTGATCAACTGAAGCGACGACCCGGCCAGCTCCTTGTTCTTGGCTTCTATTTCAGCCTTGAGCCGGAGCTTTTCGAGCTGGTTTATCTTTTCATCCGCCGCCATCTGCTCGTGCAGGTGATTAATCTGCAACTCCTTCAGCTTATCCGATTTACGGAGGTTTTTGTTGGCAAGCCTTATCAATGCGCCGACCATCAGCACCACAATGAAAAAGAGGACAAACAAAATGATGAGGATGACCGTCTCCCGCTGTTTCAGTTCAAATTTCTTCCGGATGGCCTTGTTTTCATCTTCCTTTTTCTGAAAATCGTACTTCCACTGCAGGTCATTGATATTTTTTATCAGGTCGGCATTCATGATGCTGTCCTTTATGTGGGTGTGCAACTGGTAATAGGCAAAAGCGTTTTCCCAGCTATTATTCGCCTGCTCCATGAGAGAGAGCTGAAGCAGCACATCCTTTTCACCGTTTTTATTGGGAATACTCCTGTACACCTCCAGGCTTTCCATGAAGTACCTGCGGGCAAGGCCCTCCTTGTTGTTTTGATAATACACATTGGCGATATTGAACAGTGTATGCCCGAGCAACACTTTCTTATTCATACGTTTCGAAAAATCCATCACTTTAAGATAATATGAAAGCCCCTTTTCCGTTTCGCCTTCGTAGATAAAAACAATGCCAAGGTTCATGTTGCACATCATGATGAAAACCGAATCGTTGAGCAGCCTGAAACCGGCAAACGCCTTATTCAGGTAATGCTTTGTCATGGTGAAGTCCTGCTTGTTGCGGTAGCAGTTCGAAATATTCATGTATGCCACCGACTCCTGCCGCTTCTTATCTGGCTCCTTTGATAATGCAATCACTTTTGAATAATACTCTATGGCCTTATCGGGCTGTTTCATGTCGTAATACAGCAGGCCGAAACCGTTAAACACATTGGCAAGGTCTTTTTTTGTCCCTGCCTTTTCAAAGATTGTCCGGGCCTCCATCAGGTATTTGTTGGCATCATCGAATTCATTCTTTGCCAGGTGATAATTTGTCAGCACAATCTTCATTTTGCCCACCACTGTTTCATTCTTCTGCGACTCAGCATATTTAAGCGCCGTATGGCACAATATAAAGGCGCTGTCGTAGCGCTCCAGTAACACATAACAGGCGGCCTTATAATAAAGCCCCAGTGCAAGCGCCTCTTTATCATTGGCGCTCCCCGACAAACTAATCAGCAAATTAATGGAATCGAGGCTCTGCCGGGGATTCTCCCAGTAAGCGCTGTCCAGGGCATTCAGTAGCCTGGTAACAGTGGTATTCTCAGCTAACGATGCATTCCTTTTTTCAATGCCTTTTCGCTGCCAGAGCAAAGCAATGGCAGAAATGATGACGATAAGAACAGCAACTCCAATTATAACAGGCTTTTTCCAATTCATGTGAGCAGGCAGAATGAGAGGTTAAATGTATAAAAATTAAAAGTTGCCCGGCTGAAGATGCCGTTGTCTGTGGTTTTTAACCAAATTTTTAAAAGACATTGCTCCTCCTGGTATTCAGAATATCAAAATTACGGCAGCTCACTGAGTTTGCTTCGGCCCGGTGTGCCGGGCCTCGCAAAGTAAGGCTTCGCCCCGGAGATAGTGCAACTGAGCCTTAGCAAACTTACAAAGCCACCTGCTTCTTTGCGCCTTTGCGCCTTCGCGTGAAAAAAACTTCTCTGCGCCTTTGCGCCTTCGAGTGAAAATACTTCTCTGCGCCTTTGCGCCTCCGCGTGAAAATACTTCTCTGCGCCTTTGCGCCTTCGCGTGAAAATACTTCTCTGCGCCTTTGCGCCTTTGCGTGAAAATACTTCTCTGCGCCTTTGCGCCTCCGCGTGAAATAAATCTTCTTTGCGCCTCCGCGCCTTCGCGTGAAATAACTTCTTTGCATTGTTGTACGTAATTTGCAACCGCGGGCCCCATCATTCAACAATGGGTTCGCATTCAGCCATGGCAAGGCGAGCAAGCCGGCAGTCGGTCGGTGGATTCTTCCAGGTATCTCGCCCTGAAAAAAGTTTACACTACAAATAAGGGATCAGATCAGCAATGACAATCGGAATCAATTCGTCCGGCAGGTTCAATTTTAAACTCAAACGTCCTGCTTAAACGGTCTTTAAACAAGGCTAAGATGATATAATAAGGTACAAGGATTGATAAAGAAAGCAGCCCGGCCCACAGTTCACTCAGGTAGGATGAAGAAATAAGCAAGGTAAGCATTACCAGGACAAAAGGGAGGAAATAGCCCAGTATCACAGCCTTGCTGCCCATCGAACGGGTCATCACGAGATCGACGCGGTCACCGGTCTTCAGTAATGACTTGTGGTCATTCTTCACTTCTATTACTTTCTCACTCATTTCGAATGCTGAGCACATTCCTTTGGCCCGGCATGACGAACATGCTGACTGGGAAATGATCTGCACCTTTATCAACTTATCGCTGATTTCTATGATGCTGCCCTCGTGCGAAATATCCTGTTTCAAAACAAGTTACAGTGAACGGTTACTACCGGTAGGATGAATTTTTTATTATTGATACAGTACTATATCTTTTCGGGCAAAATTAGAACAATCAGGCGATGATTAATAAAACGATAGAAAATTTGCTACCAACATCAGGAAACTGGAAATAGGAAACAGGAAATAGGAAATAGGAAATAGGAAATAGGAAACAGGAAACAGGAAACCACTTAGCCACTGAGCTCACTTAGAAGCACTTAGAGAATCAGGA
>DAONEL010000187.1:0-3564 GCA_035403045.1 Bacteroidales bacterium | reverse complement strand
CACCCGAAGGCAGCCTTTAATGCTTAACATTTCATGTTTCAGGGGCCAGGTGCCATCTGACATTTGAAACTTAAAGAATATTCTGTTCGTCCTATTTCAATACACCCAGTTCTTTCCCCACTTTTGTGAAAGCGGCAACACATTTGTCGAGGTGTGCGCGTTCATGGGCGGCAGAAATTTGTACGCGGATACGGGCTTTGTCCTTGGGTACTACCGGGTAGTAGAAACCTATCACATAAATGCCTTCGTTGAGAAGTTTGGCGGCCATTTCCTGGCTCAGTTTGGCATCGTAAAGCATCACGGCACAAATGGCGCTCTGCGTGGGCTTAATGTCGAAGCCGGCGGCAAGCATTTTTTCTGCAAAATAGGCTGTGTTTTCGTGCAGTTTGTCCTGGAGTTCGTTGGTTTCGCTCATCATTTCCACCATCTTGATGCCAGCCGAAGCTACCAGCGGAGGAATCGAGTTGCTGAACAGGTAAGGGCGTGAGCGCTGGCGCAGCATGTCGATCACTTCCTTTTTGCCGGTGGTGAATCCGCCGATGGCGCCGCCGAAAGCTTTGCCCAGGGTTCCGGTGATAATCTCGATCTTCCCTTTAAGGTTATAAAGTTCAGTAACGCCGCGGCCTGTTTTGCCAACAACACCAGCGCTATGGCTTTCGTCAACCATGATCATGGCATCGTATTTATTGGCAAGTTCATGAATCTTGTCGAGTGGGGCAACGTTGCCGTCCATGCTGAAAACGCCATCGGTAACTATGAGTCGGAAACGCTGTGCCTGGGCAGCCTGGAGCTGTTTTTCAAGGTCCTCCATATCTGCATTGGCGTAGCGGTAACGCACGGCTTTGCAGAGGCGTACGCCGTCGATAATGGAAGCATGGTTGAGAGAGTCACTGATGATAGCATCTTCTTCGCTGAGCAGTGGTTCAAACACTCCGCCGTTAGCATCAAAACAGGCAGCGTAGAGGATTGTATCTTCTGTACCGAAAAAATCGGCAATCTTCATTTCCAGTTCTTTGTGCAGGTCGGAAGTACCGCAGATAAACCTTACGGAAGACATGCCGTAACCATGACTGTCGAGGGCTTTCTTGGCAGCGGCAATGAGCTTGGGATTATTGCTGAGTCCCAGGTAGTTATTGGCACAGAAGTTTAGTACTTCGGCACCGGTATTGATTTTAATTTCGGCACCCTGTGGCGAAACGATGATACGTTCACGTTTAAACAGCCCGGCTTCTTCGATCCCGGTAAGTTCTTTCTGGAGGAAAGATTGAAATTTTTCGTACATAATTAATTGTATTTAAAGACGTTAAGTAGTGGAATTGTTTTCTGTATAACAACAGGCAAAGATATAAATTAGTATTATCACGAATGTTTTTTACTGATTATTTGAAGCATGTTTTTTCCGAAAAACTCTGAAAAATCCTGGCGGTTAATCGGTCGGCATTTCCAGGTTCACAATACATGAAAATACTCAGTGAACTACTTAAAGTCGTGTGTAAATTTCATTACTTTTGCCCCGCCATTGTTAATTGAATAACAAAAATAATCCAACTAATTCATGAAAAATATTCTCGTAATCGGGGCAGTCGGACAGATCGGATCGGAACTGACCCTTGAACTCCGCAAACGTTATGGCAACAGCAATGTGGTTGCCGGTTACCGTTCAACGAAACCCACCGGCGAGCTGCTTGAATCGGGGCCTGCCGAAGTGGCCGATGCTACCAACGCCCAGCAGGTTGCTGACGTGGTGAAGAAATATAAGATCGATGCCATTTACAACCTAGCCGCTATTCTCTCGGCTGTGGGCGAAGCCAAACCACTCATGGCATGGCAGGTAGGTATCGGCGGACTGATGAACTGCCTTGAAATTGCCCGTGAATTTGGTTGTGCCGTTTCTACGCCCAGTTCAATCGGCGCCTTCGGCGGCGGCACTCCGCTCGATAATACACCACAGGATACCATTCAGCGGCCACAGACCATGTACGGCATCACCAAAGTGACAGGCGAACTGCTCAGCGATTATTATTTCAAGAAATTTGGTGTCGATACCCGCTCGGTACGCTATCCCGGCATCATCAGCAACGTAACGCTGCCCGGCGGCGGCACCACCGATTACGCCGTTGAGATATATTACGAAGCCGTGAAAAACGGTAAATATACCTGCCCGCTCGGAGCCGGCACCTTCCTCGACATGATGTATATGCCCGACGCTATCGATGCCGCTATCGACCTCATGGAAGCCGATCCTGCCAAACTGAAACACCGCAATGCCTTCAACGTTTCAGCCATGAGTTTCGACCCTGAAATCATCGCTGCCGAAATCAAGAAGCACATCCCCGGATTCACGATGGATTACCAGGTTGAGCCCATCAAGCAGGCAATTGCCAACTCATGGCCTAACAACATGGACGACAGTTGCGCACGCGCAGAATGGGGCTGGAGCCCAAAATGGAACCTTGAAAAAATGACTGTGGACATGCTCAAAGCCATCCGCGAAAAGAAAGCCCATGGGCTGATTTAACTTGTTTGAAACCGAAAAGGGAGGCATCTGTCATCTGGCGGATGCCTTTTTTATTTTTAGACAAAACAGACTACTGTATCTCCTTCGTGATCACTTTGTGTGTTTTACGTTTCCGCGTGGTATGGTGGTGAAACTCATCGGAAAGGACACTTATACTCCCGTCCACTTCGAGTATTGCGAGGTCAACCTGTTTCAGCGATGAAACACCATGCTCGCGGATGGCTTCCATGAGTTCTTCCTCCGTGAACCGGGCCTTCTTCATGTTTGCCTCATTCATCTTGCCTTTATAAACAAGCATGATATCCTGCCCCTGCACCACATGGCGAAATGCCGGAAAATAATAGGCAAGCAGTTTCAGCAGGTAATTTACCAGGAACAAGGTTGCCGCTGCCAATAGCCCTCCTGCCAGCGTGGTATTACTGCCAACCATCGCATTCTGCACGGCATTGCTGATGAGCAGGATAAATACGAGGTCGAATACCGATAGCTGAGATAACTCCTTTTTACCGAAAATCCTGATAGCCAGGATGATGAAAAGGTATATCACCACCGAACTGGCAATAATTCCAAGGTACTCATTCTTGAAAATTTCCATATATGCAGTTTTTCAGAAAGTCATAATACATGTCGCTACAACAGGCACCTGCAGGGCTCAAATGGTTAGGACGAAGGTAAGGGTATAATGTTCATGTTTGCTTTTTTCGCAATTTTGCATCCTGAAAATCACCTGTTCATGACCATTGCAGCCCTCGTTTCGGGAGGAGTCGACAGTTCGGTAATGCTTCATCTGCTGAAAGAGCAGGGATATGATCCGACCATTTTTTACATCCGCATCGGGATGAAGGAGGATGATCATTTCCTTGACTGCTCGTCAGAAGAAGACATTGAGCTTACTACCTGGCTTGCACGGCATTACGGATTGAAAATGGAGATTGTTCCACTTCATAAAGAATACTGGGACAATGTGATGGCCTATGCGCTGGATGCTGTGAAAAAGGGCCTTACACCAAACCCCGATGTGATGTGTAACCGGCTGATAAAGTTCG
>DAONEL010000186.1:0-3696 GCA_035403045.1 Bacteroidales bacterium | reverse complement strand
AAATACTCCCTCTTTCCATACATATACAGTTGTGCCCGTGAATCTCACGACGAAGGAATACCAATTATGCGGGCAATGGTGATGGCTTATCCCGGCGATAAGGAATCCGCTGACCTCGATTCGCAGTTCATGTTTGGAAGCGACTTGCTGGTAGCTCCGGTGACGCAGCCAAATGCTCAAATGGCTAAAGTGTATCTGCCCGAAGGTGAATGGATCAGTTTCAATGAGCCTTTTAAACGTTTTGCCGGAAATCAATGGATCGATTGTCCGGTATCGCTTCTCACAATCCCGGTCTTTGTCAGGGCCGGAGCTGTAATTCCTATGATGCCTGTTCAGCAATTCATCGGTGAAAAGCCAAATGCCCCGGTGTGGTTCACTGTTTTTCCGCTTGACCATGGAAAATCATCTGCCCGGTTATACGACGATGACGGAGAATCCAATAACTATAAGAAAGATGTTTATTCCGATACCCGGATAAAATGCAACTTTCAAAACGGTGATATTTCCTTCGTCATTGAAAAGAAAGATTTTAACGACGGGTATAATATCCAAAACCGATATTTCGGAATACGTATTTACACAAATAAAGCTCCATCGTCTGTTGCCATTAACGGGATTGATGTGAAGCAGACTACATCAGCCAAACTTCAGGAAGGCTGGTATTCCGGAGGCGAAAAACCGGTTTGGTCGTATGATAAGAAAAGAAAAACGCTCTGGATAAAATTCAACGAGCCAGCTACAAAAGCTGAAATTATTATTAAAAACTTCCGTTAATGATTAAACGAATTATATTTCTAACCTGTTTAAGTAGTTTTAGCACAATGATGTTATCGGGACAGGAAAAAGAAAAGCCTGTTTATCATTCTGAAGCATATTCGGTTTATAACGACAGAGTGGTTCAGGGCGGTTTCACAGCGATTGCCAAATCATCCCGCGAGCTTGTTTCTGATTATAAAAGCCCTGAAGACGGACGTTACAGTCCTGATATTACTTTCAAATTCAGCATTAACCTGCGTGATAATGAGATGGTTTCGGGTCATGATCACAAAGTCACCCTTCAGCCGGTGAACGGCACATGTACCACTACAGTTCAGTTTGGTAAACAATACATTCATACTGAGAAAGTCACTGAAGGAAAAAACCTTGAACCCAATACCCGCTGGACCATCAGACTTGATATGAGGGAAATTATCAGCGCTTTCGACAAACAAGGATATTTCACACTATTCAACGGGGAAAAACTATTCCGCGACGATTTTAAAGGGGTTTATATAGCAGGTAATGCAGCCCCACTGAGTTGGGACTTCAGCAATCTGAATTCAAATCCGGGGTTGCAACTCACCGATCCTGACCATGACGGCATCTATGAAACGACCCTGCTGATGAACTCACAGGAGAACAGTAAGCGGACGGCAGCATCCTGGATATTGTTAAAAGATATTTCGGCTTTCCCCGTATATCATTCTGATTACCTCATCTCTGATGCACTATACAACCTTGCCATCGAGGAAATGATGAAGGCTGTTGAACCTGACAGCACATTCAGGACAGGTAAGGAATGGGCCGGTGTGTGGACACGTGATATAAGTTACAGCATCATCCTGTCGATGGCTTACCTGCAACCGGAGGTAGCCAAACACAGCCTTATGCGCAAGGTAAAAAACGGAAGAATAATACAGGATACCGGTACAGGGGGCGCTTACCCCGTTTCGTCCGACAGGATGATCTGGGCTGTTGCTGCCTGGGAAGTTTACAAAGCCACAGGTGACAATGAATGGCTTCAGCAGGTTTATACTATAATCAGGAATTCGGTAGAAGATGATATGCTCAATATCTATGACTGCGAAACAGGATTGGTAAAGGGTGAATCCTCGTTCCTCGACTGGCGCGAACAGACATACCCGCGATGGATGCAGCCTGCCGATATTTTCGTATCGGAAAACCTTGGAACCAATGCTGTTCATTACCAGGCCAATGCTGTGCTTGCACTGATGGCCGAACGTCTGTCCGACCATGACGCTGTGGCTAGGTATACCCAAAATGCCGAAAAAATCAAGACGGCAATAAACAACTACCTGTGGATGCCAGATAAAGGATATTATGGTCAATACCTTTATGGCCGTAATTATCTTTCGCTGTCACCACGGTCGGAAGCATTGGGAGAAGCCCTGTGTGTTCTGTTCGGAATCAGTGATGATATGCAAAGCCGGTCGCTGGTGAGCAAAGTTCCTGTAACCGGTTTCGGAATCCCGTGTATTTACCCGCAAATTCCCGGGATACCGCCTTATCATAACAATGCCGTCTGGCCTTTCGTACAATCATACTGGGCACTGGCCTCGGCTAAAGCTGGCAACGAAGGGTCTGTATTAGGATCCATCGCAGCTATTTACAGGCCGGCAGCGATGTTTCTTACCAATAAGGAGAACTTTGTAGCTGCTACTGGCGATTATGCCGGCACACAAATCAACTCCGACAATATGCTCTGGAGCCTTTCAGGAAGCATTGCCCTAGTGCATAAAATTTTGTTTGGAATTGATTTCCGACCCGACAGCCTTGCATTTCATCCGTTTGTGCCACAGACACTTCGGGGTAAAAGGTCCCTTACCGGTTTCAAATACCGGAATATGGTTCTTGACATTGAAACTGAAGGCTACGGAGACCGGGTTCTAAATTTTTCGGTTGACGGAATAGCTGGCAATACTTATTCGATACCAGCTTCCCTCACGGGGAAACATTTTGTCAGTATCGTTCTGGGAGGCTTTACCGAAACCCTTGCTGGAATTAACTGCTGCGATGTTGTGGCCTCCCCCGAGACTCCCTTAGTGAAATATAGGAATGGAAAACTTCACTGGGATGCGGTTGAAAATGCCACAGAATACATTGTGTTGAAAAATGGTAAAGTAATTGCGCAAACTTCAGCTTGTTTCTACTCGGTGGTAATCAAGGGTTATGCGGAATACCAGGTTATTGCTGCCACCAAAAATCAACTGCAATCCTTTGCTTCCGAACCGGTGGTGATTGCCGACGAATCATTGTGCCGCATATTTAATGTTGAAGATTATGCCGGCACGTTGACTGCCAATTACAAAAACTACATCGATAAAGGGTATGTAATGTTGAGCAAAACTGAAAACCGCAGGGTTATAATTCCGGTCCAAATTCCGGAAAAGGGGACCTATGCTGTGATGTTCAGGTACGCCAATGGCAACGGCCCTGTGAATACTGAAAACAAATGCGCAATCAGAACATTGCAAATCGATGGGAATTTCCGGGGAACTTTCGTCTTCCCACAAAGGGGCAAAGAAGAATGGTCGAACTGGGGCTATTCCAATACCGTAATAGTAGAATTGGACAAAGGAGAACACTGCGTGCAGCTTGAATTTCAGCTTGCCAACGAAAATATGAATATTGACATCAACGAGGCAGCAATCGACAGTATGATTCTATGGAAAACAGGTGAGTAGTTTTAACCGTTGCTAAATAATCATAACGGTACAAATGCAATATGATGGCACATTTCCGGCTTGCCAAACACCAGGTTGAGTCAGGTAATCAAATTTGATTTTTTAAGATTTATTCCACGAAAATCGGTAATCATCAGTTGCTCTCCTGCTCCCATCACTCACTTTTCTCAAAATACAGCAACCCGTCAAGCGCTACAGGCAGTTCATAGGTTTTCCCGCCCTTGAGTATTTT
>DAONEL010000185.1:0-3809 GCA_035403045.1 Bacteroidales bacterium | reverse complement strand
ATTGTATAGCCTTTCTTCAGGGCATTTTTTATAACCGCCATATAATTATCGAGCGGTATATTGTAATAGTCCTTGTTATGCCACCAATTGTCGGGGACTTCATATTCAACCTGTTTCCAGTACGGTTGCTGCATGTAGCTGAGCACATCGCAATAATCATCGGGCTTGAACCTTAGCACGCCGGTCAAATAATCCTGTGGGCTCATCGTTTTGCCGTTGACGGTAACCTCGGCCGGTGGTACTCCCAAATAATGATTGAGTATGGCTTTGAAATTGGCAATAACGGTTGCCTCATCCCACAGGTTGTTCTTTTTTACAAATTCACAGTAGCCTTTGATTTCCTCAAACATTTTCTGATGATCGTAAAATTTTTGTCCCGGCATCAGGCCGGTATAACTCTCATAAGGAACACAGCCGTATTTTTTCCAGATTTTTGTCACGGCATTGCCTTCGGAGCCTTCCCCGATATAAATATTTCCCCTTGTTCTTACCCATGTTTCGGCGCGCTCAAGATATTCGCAGTAAACCGTGTACATTTCCGAAATTCGCACTTTCTGCCCCGTGAGGCGGTATATTTCTGATTCGAAGAATGAATTGGTAGAGAAGCACCAGCAGGTATTCGTGTTTCCCTGCGAAACCGGATCGTTGTGCCAGTATTGTTTAAAGGCATTTTTATCGGTCGGGATGTTAAAAGAGGCTGGATCGGCCTTGAAGGTTTTCTTTGGGGCAGGTGTCTCCTTTGCCGATTCGAATTCTTCAATCCCTTTCAGGATTGAATTCTGGAAGTATCCTGGTTCATAAGTTTTAAACAAGCCTTTATCCTGCGCAGGTTTCTGTGCCGAAATAAGGGTCACTGCCAGTGAAAGGCAGGCAGCCAGCAAAAGCTTTTTCATCGGTTTGGATTAAAATATTGATTATGAATCCTTTGGCTTAAGCGAAAATGATATTGTTTTTCGCAATGCTTTTCTCACAATAGTGACATTTCAGCTTCATTTCTTCCTTATCAAGCACACTAAAACGGGTGATGATTTTTTCGTGATTGGTGATACACCCCGGGTTGAAGCATTTCACAATATTCACGATCTCATCGGGTACTTCAACATGTTTTTTCTCTACAACCTTGAAATTTTTGATGACAATGAGTGTAGCTGTCGGTGCGACCAGGGCAATTTTATTGATTTCGTCAGGTGCAAAAAAAGTGTTGCTCACTTTTATGATGCCTTTTTTACCATATTTTACACTTTCAAGATTGTCGCCAAACAGCACCTGGTGGGTTATATTTTCAAGGTTAAGAATGCGGATGACCTTAAAAACATTGTTGGCCGGTATATGGTCGATAACGGTTCCGTTTTCGATTGCCGTTACTTTTAATTCGCGGGTTTCTTTATCCATTTTACTGAAATTAAATTCGTTGAAAAATTATTTTGCACCCAGAATGGTTGCCAGCAGGGCTTGACGAACATATACGCCGTTTTCGGCCTGCTTGAAATAGTAAGCTTGTGAAGTCTCATCTACATCTTCGCTAATTTCATTAACCCTGGGCAGCGGGTGGAGTATCTTCATGTTTGGCTTGCAGCCTTCAAGCATCGACTTGGTGAGTACATAGCTGTTTTTCACTTTTTCATATTCAATCGGATCGCTGAAACGCTCTTTCTGTATCCTGGTCATGTAGATGATATCAGCAATCGGGATTACGTCGGCAAGTTCCGTGTATTGTTCGTATTTCAGATTAGCTTCTTTAATGTGCATTTTTGTGACACTGGGCAATTTTAATTCCTGGGGCGAAACGAGGTGGAAAGTGGTGTTAAAATTGCACATGGCCTGAACGAGTGAATGTACGGTGCGGCCATATTTTAGATCGCCTACCATGGCAATGTTCAGGTTGTTGAGAGTTCCCTGAGTCTGCATGATGGTGTAAAGATCGAGCAGGCACTGTGTTGGGTGCTGGTTTGCACCATCGCCGGCATTGATTACCGGTACTGATGATACTTCGCTTGCCCAGCGTGCAGCACCTTCGCGCGGGTGGCGCATTACGATGATGTCGGCATAACCGCTAACCATGATAATGGTGTCTTTCAGTGTTTCACCTTTTTGAACGCTTGTACTGCCTGAATCGCTAAATCCGATGACTCGCGCTCCAAGGCGGTTTGCGGCAGTTTCGAAACTCAGGCGGGTTCGGGTTGAAGGTTCAAAGAACAACGAGGCTACTACCTTGTCGGATAACAGTTTTTGGTTAGGATTCGCTTCGAACCCTGCTGCCGTTTCGAGTATTTTTAGATACTCTGTTTTATTGTAATCAGTTATGGAAATCAGGCTTTTACCTTTCATGGCTGGTGATTATTTTTAGTTTCTAAAGATAAATATTCGATGCGATGACCCGTCATTTGGTTGATAACTTGACAAAAAAAAAGCGGCCTTGCGACCGCTTTATATCAAATTACTTTTTAAGTCCGTGTTTTACAACGAAGTCGTCAAGGATTTGAGCGAGATCGGGTTTGCCGATTTCCTGGAGGTCGTATCCGACTTTCACGCAAGGTTTATTGATTTTTACGATGCGGTTGAGATCGATGGGCGTGGCGATTACCACAGCATCGCATGGCGTGTTGGCAATGGTTTTTTCGAGGTCGCGTGTTTGCTCTTCACCATAGCCCATTGCAGGAAGTAATGTGCCGATGTTAGGATAGATCCTGAAGGTTTCGGCCAGTTTGCCAACTGCAAAAGCTCTGGGATCAACCAGTTCGGCAGCGCCGTACTTTGTGGCGGCCACTGTACCGGCTCCAATTTTCATTTCGCCATGGGTGAGTGTAGGGCCGTCTTCAATAACCAATACGCGTTTGCCACGGATAAGTTCGGGCTTATCGACTGTTAAAGGTGATGCGCCGTCGATTACCCTGGCATTTGGATTGATTTTGGCAATATTGTCACGGACTTTCTGGATGTTTGCGTTGTCAGCCGAATCAATTTTGTTGATCACGATAACATCTGACATACGTGCAACCACTTCGCCGGGATAGTATGAAACCTCAGCGCCGGGGCGATGCGGGTCGGCAACACCTACGGTAAGGTCAGGTTTGTAGAATGGAAAGTCATTGTTTCCGCCATCCCACAGAACAACATCGCAACCATCGGGATCATTCTCGGCAGCGCGCAGAATCGCTTCATAATCAACACCTGCATATATTACATTGCCGCGAACCACATGGGGTTCGTACTCTTCCATTTCCTCAATGGTGCATTTGTGTTTTGCAAGATCTTCAACTGTGGCAAAGCGCTGTACTTTCTGGGCATTGAGATCGCCATAGGGCATGGGGTGGCGAACGGCAACAACTTTAAGCCCTTTGGCCATGAGTATTTCAATGATACGGCGCGAAGTCTGGCTTTTACCGCAACCTGTACGTGTAGCACCTACAGCTATGAGCGGTTTGGTGCTTTTTACCATGGTTTCTTTGGGGCCGAGAAGGATGAAATTGGCACCCGTGGCATTCACCAGGGCACTCAGGTTCATTACTTTCTGGTAAGGCTGGTCGCTGTATGCGAAAACACAATCAACCACATCCAGGTCTTTGATAAGCTTGGGAAGGTCGTCTTCAGCAAAAATGGGAATGCCGTTAGGGTAAAGGTCGGCACCGGCTAATTCTTTGGGGTATTTTCGCCCATCGATATCGGGTATCTGGGCGGCAGTAAAGGCTACAACATTGTACTCAGCCTTACCCCTGAAAAACGTGTTAAAATTGTGAAAATCACGTCCTGCTGCTCCGATAATTATTACGTTTCGTCGCATAAAACTTAGTTTAGTGGGTTAGATTTAT
>DAONEL010000184.1:0-3819 GCA_035403045.1 Bacteroidales bacterium | reverse complement strand
TTTTCATTGAAGAATTTGGTTACCAACTCGATCTTTTTTTCAGAGACAAGTTCGTTAATTTCAATTTTTCCTGATCTGATGAAAGTTGCCAGGTGTCCTTCAATAGTGCCTGCAGTGAGTTTCCTGATGCTTGCTATCTCTTCAACATTTTTACCTTCTTTGAAAAGGTCAAAAGTTAACATGCGGGTATCAGGCTTTTCTTCACGATGCTCCAACACCGGTTTCAATGATGCCGGTCGTTTCGGTTCCAATCCGGTTTTCAGGCAATAATCTGCGATAAGCTCCGCGAGCTCATCTCCGAAGATTTTCGCCTTGGCCTTTCCTATCCCTTTAATGGCCAGTAGTTCCTGTTTAGTACAGGGCAGAAGTTGCGCCAGTTGCGCCAGTGATTTCTGATTAAGCACCATGTATTCAGGAATATCAGCTTCTTCGGCTTTGTTTGATCTCCATTGCCTGAGAGCTTTGTAGAGGTCAGGGTTTGCGATATGCTGTGACAGTCTCTCATCAGTCCGTACAGTTTCTCTCACTTCCTTGTCGATGGCTGATACAGCTCTCACTCTGAGATACTTCTGCACGGTGATGCCTGTTCGGCCTTCCTTCAAACAAGCTTGTTTTAACCTCGTTTCTTCTTTTAGTCGTTCGAGAATTTCTGACAGTGTTTTCTTAACTGCCTTGTTGTCAGTTTCAATGCTAAGTCTATTTAAGGCTGACGAAAGTATTCCTGCAATTTTCTCGTCAAAGTAGGCACTGGCTTTCTTTATCCTTTCCTGCAGATAGCTGTTTTTCTCAATGTCAGGCTCCTGGTGAAATAGCTGCTGAAGCTGCGGTTGGAACTTGTCAGAAATTATTACTACATCGGTTAAGAACATTGAAGTGGTTTTCTCCAGATCTTCAATGTCTTTAAGATGAAGGCTGGAGGCATTATCCTTCATTTGTTTCAGCAGATAGGAAAGTTCTTTCTGCAGCGATTTGAAATCAAAAAGTTCCGATACCAGGTTGTGCTCAAATTCATGCTTTGCGGTTTCAAGTGCTCCTGAATCCGGCTGGTTGGCTTCCACATTTTTTGTAAAACCCTTGACTGTGGTATCACTCCTGATACTGTACGGCTCTATGCGTGAACTCAGCACTAATCCTTCCAGCGATGTGCAGCGGCTCAGTGCAACATATACCTGCCCGTGGGCAAATGCAGCATTGGCATCAATAATGGCTTTGCTGAATGTCAGTCCCTGGCTTTTATGAATGGTGATGGCCCATGCAAGCTTTAAAGGAATCTGATTGAATGTGCCGACACTTTTTTCAACAATTTCATTGCTTTGAGGATCAATCGAATAGCTGAAGTTATTCCATTCTTCAGGAGTCACATTTATTTCTTCATCATCACCATTGCATAAAACAGTGATCGATTCATTCTCGGGATCGATGCCGGTAATAATTCCGATTTTCCCATTATAATACCTCTTTTGCGGAGAACTGTCGTTTTTAACGAACATTACCTGCGCACCGGTTTTGAGTTCAAGTTTGGGCAAGGTGGGATAAGTATATTCCGGGAAGGTGCCGCTTATCTTAGCATTGAAGAAATGCTTCTTCGACCGTATTTTTTCAAGCCTCTTTTCATTCATCTGCTCTGCCTGCTGGTTGTGGGTAGTGAGCGTAATATAGCCCGGATTTTCATCGTGATTGAACCTTGGGTTATAGCGTTCGTTCAGTATTCTCAGGCTTTCGCTGTCAGGTTCGTTGTCACGGATTTTATTGAGCAGATCGATGAACAACTGATCGTTTTGACGGTAAATATGTTTCAGTTCAATGGCAGTAAAGACTGTCTTTTGCAGGGCCAGGCTGCTGAAAAAGAACGGCGAATCGTAGTAAGGGCGCAACAATTCCCACTCATCGTTTTTAGTAATTGGCGCGAGTTGTTGAAGGTCGCCGATCATTAAAAGCTGTACACCCCCGAAAGGCTTGCTCCGGTTGCGGTACCGGCGTAATACAACATCAATGGCGTCAAGCAGGTCAGCTCTTACCATGCTTATTTCATCAATTATAAGCAGGTCAAGGCTGCGGATGATATTTATTTTTTCGCGGGTGAATTTCTGGTTTGCTGCCGCGTGGCGTTTTATTTCTGTAGTTAGTTGATCTCCTGGTAACTGGGGGCCAAATGGCAGCTGAAAAAATGAATGTATCGTCACCCCGCCGGCGTTCAGGGCTGCAACGCCTGTTGGTGCAACAACCACCGATCGCTTGAGTGTGCTTTGCCTCACATTTCTGAGAAATGTTGTTTTTCCTGTCCCCGCTTTTCCGGTCAGGAAGATGTTATTGCCGGTGTATTGAACAAATTCCCAGGCGAGTTTTAACTGGCTGTTATCATCATAGAACATATAAATAATTTATAAAACATTGAATATTAGGTAAATAGGTTTAACTTTCTTTACAGATGGCCTTATCTGGCTACCATTTAATCGTGTCTAATTTCTGCCTGACCAGTTCAAGATCAGGATTAATCGGAACCGTGAATGACGGAGTCAGGAAATGCAGTTTCTTATCATTCCTAAACCTTTGTTCTCCGCCACCGGTAATGTTCAGCATAATGATGGCCGACTTGTCAGCAAGGCCCATATGTACGGCGTCGATGAGCGAAGCAACAGCCACGGCTGCTGCAGGGTGCAGGTCAATTCCTTCGGTTTCTAGGAATATTTGAGAGGCAGTTCTGGCGGCCTCATTCGTTACCGAAAGAACATCTCCTTCATTATCGGCAAGTGCATCGTATAAACCTCCCTTGATGGAGTATGGAGGACGGCGGTTCGATAGGACTTTTGCATCAATCTCCTCTACCAATTGCCTGGCATGATCATCATCATACACATGAAGATTGCGTGAATGGGCTTTCCAGGCGTGATACATCGGGAGAAAAGGTGAATTCTGAGAAACGACGAGTTTCATTTTATTATCACCGTAATTGCCATCGCCAATAAGCCTTAAATTGGCTTCCCAGGCTGCAATGGCACCGGTTCCGCTGCCTACCGCCTGGAAATAATAGTCGGGAATTCTGCCGATAAATTCAGTAGCCGAGAGTACCGTTGTACCCATTCCGTCGCGCCGGGCAACGTTTTTTGCACCTCCTTCCGCTATGTAACCCTCACATTTTGTGACAAGATTCGACAGGTTGATGGCATCGAAATAGTCACTTCCGGGTTCGGTGACAGCCAGCTTCACACAAGGATCAAGCGGCTTTTCAAACCAAAGCGCGTCCATATTACCGGCAGGCACACAAAGCAACAGCGGAATTTTATTGTCAGAGCAAACTTTTGCAAATGCACGGGCTGTATTACCTGCTGAGGCAACTACCAAAACCTTACCATCGCCGGGCTCAAACCTTCCACACACCGAATAAGCCTCGGTTTCTTTAAAGGAACAAGTGCTCATAAAGGCTCCTTTTTCAGGCCAGTAACCGCTGAAAGTGATAAACAATTTGTCAAGTTTAAGTTTTTCAGCTAGTTTAACACTTCGATAGGTCACAGGAGCGCATGAACCATCAAGTTTCCGGTTAATCGGCAGCCAGGATGAGAACTTATAAATGCCATCACTTTGTGGCCCTGGACTGAAAGCTTTTTCTTTGTAAACGGTTCGGATTAATGCTGGTTCGGTTTCACCGGGCGCGTCAAGCATCCAGCCGGAGTCGTTATAAATTTTTCCTGTCGACAGGGATTCGAGTTGGTATTCAGTGGGTTTGAAAGTGTTTGCCATCGTTTTCGTCAGAATAGTTCCTTCTACTGGCAAAAGTATGAAAATCAGGATACACAGCAAGTTTCGGCGGGCTTTATCTGA
>DAONEL010000183.1:0-3834 GCA_035403045.1 Bacteroidales bacterium | reverse complement strand
CACGGGGCCACTTTCCAAGACAAATGGAACAACTACTGGCATGTTTCAACCATCGGTGTTTGTGTCAAAAACAATTTCGAACGCAGGATCGGCATCTGGCCGGCAGGCTTTGATAATGACGACGTAATGTATTGTAATACAGCTTTTGGCGATTATCCCACCTATTTACCCGATGGCACCGAAGATCATTTAAAAAGCCGCTTTACGGGCTGGATGCTGCTCAACTACCAGAAACCGGTCACTGTTTCATCAACCTATGGCAGCTATTATGCCAACAACGCTGTCGATGAAAACATCCGCACCTATTGGTCGGCGGCCTCTTCGGACGAAAACGAATGGATCTGCTCTGATCTGGGTGCTTTATCAACTGTTTATGCTGTCCAGGTGAATTATGCTGACCAGGATGCCGAATTTCTTGGCAAATCGCTCGGAGTGTATCATCAATATAAGATCATGGAATCGGCTGACGGTAAAAAATGGAACCTGCTGGTTGACAAAAGCCAGAACAAAACAGATGTTCCCCATGATTATATTGAGCTTGAAAAACCTGTTAAAACCCGCTTTCTCAAGCTAGTAAATATCCATATGCCAACAGGCAAATTTGCAATCAGCGGTTTCAGGGCATTCGGACTCGGGTTGGGAGAAAAACCCGGTATTGTGAAAGAATTCATTGTTCTGCGCACCAAAAAAGACAAGCGCAGCGCCTGGTTGCGATGGAGCCCCGTCGATAATGCATACGCCTACAACATATACATGGGAACCGATCCCGATAAACTGTATAATTGCATCATGGTTTATAATGCCAACGAATACTGGCTCAAAACCATGGACAAGGACAAGCCATACTATTTCAGGATTGAAGCCATTAACGAGAATGGAGTAAGTTTGCCTTCAAAAGTCGTATTTGCCGAATAGCATCCTGCTGACCTTAATTATTTACCCCGTGATTTAAGAAAAGTACAAGATATGAAAAGAAGTAAACTGCTGTTAATAAGCATCTTATTGCTATCAGGCCTGATGGTTTCAGCCCAATCAAAACCATTGACGGCTGAACAGAAAATGAAGGTTTTCATAGATGCGCTGATGAAAAAGATGACCCTGCAGGAAAAAATCGGCCAGCTGAACCTTTCGGGTGCCGGGGATATTACCACAGGTCAATCTTCCAGTTCCGACATTGGCAAAAAGATAAAAGAAGGCAAAGTAGGAGGAATCCTTAACCTTAAATCTGCCGAAAAGATACATGATGTGCAGCGTGTGGCTGTAGAAGAAAGCCGCCTCAAAATTCCCCTGATTTTCGGGATGGATGTAATCCATGGTTACGAAACCACTTTCCCGATTCCGCTGCTATGGCATCCAGCTTCGATATGAACCTTATAGAGAAAAGCGCCCGTATTGCTGCCAGCGAAGCCAGTGCCGACGGTATTTGCTGGACATACTCTCCCATGGTTGATATTGCCCGTGACCCACGCTGGGGCCGCATTGCCGAAGGTGCAGGCGAAGACCCGTACCTGGGTTCAAGAGTGGCCGAAGCATTTGTTAAAGGCTACCAGGGCGATGACCTCACAAAAAACAACACCATCATGTCGTGTATCAAGCATTTTGCCCTGTATGGAGCGGCTGAAGCCGGCCGCGACTACAACACCACCGACATGAGCCACGTACGAATGTATAATGAGTACCTGCCTCCCTACCTTGCCGGTGTGAAAGCCGGAGCAGGAAGCATGATGTCATCGTTCAATGAAATTGACGGAATCCCGGCAACGGCAAATAAGTGGCTTATGACCGACCTGCTGCGCAAACAGTGGGGTTTTAAAGGCTTCGTGGTGACCGATTTTACCGCCATCAACGAAATGACTGCTCATGGTATGGGCGACCTGCAAACCGTTTCGGCACTCGCACTAAAAGCCGGCATTGATATGGATATGATTGGTGAAGGTTTCCTTACCACATTGGAGAAAGCACTCAAAGAAGGCAAAATAACCCAGGCCGAGATTGACCTGGCATGCAGGCGTATCCTCGAAGCAAAATACAAGCTGGGACTTTTTGATGATCCTTACAAATATTGTGATGTAAACAGGGCTAAGACTGAAATCTCAACGCCGGAAAACACTCTTGCCGCCCGCAAAATTGCCACACAATCCTTTGTGCTTCTAAAGAACGATAAGCAGTTGCTGCCGCTGGCCAAAGAAGGAAAAATAGCGCTTATTGGTCCGCTGGCCAACAGCCGCTTCGATATGGCCGGCATGTGGAGTGTGGCAGCTGAGCATAACCAGTCAGTAACTGTTCTCGAAGGTTTCAAAAATGTCGTAGGTGAAAAAGCAGGCATTTTTTATGCCAAAGGATGCAACATTACCGATGATCCAAAACTTGACAGCTGGATAACCTGGGGAACATCCTGCATCGATTCAATTTACACACCCGCCGAACTCCGGCAAAAGGCTGTTGATTTGGCTAAACAGTGCGACGTGGTTGTTGCCGTGATGGGCGAAGGCGCCGAAATGACGGGAGAAAGCTCCAGCCGATCCGACATCTCACTTCCCGGCAGCCAGGAAGATTTGCTGAAAGCATTGGTACAAACAGGCAAACCCGTTGTTCTAGTCCTTTTTACAGGCCGTCCGCTCACAATCAACTGGGAGCAGCAGAATCTGCCCGCCATTCTCAATGTATGGTTTGGCGGAACACAGGCCGGGAACGCCATTGCCGACGTGGTTTTTGGCGATGTGAATCCATCGGGCAAGCTGCCTGTAACTTTTCCGCAAAGTGTCGGCCAGATTCCCATTTATTACAATCATAAAAACACCGGAAGGCCGCTTGAGGAAGGCAAATGGTTTGAGAAATTCCGTTCAAATTATCTCGATATTACCAATGAACCGCTCTATCCGTTCGGATTTGGACTCAGCTACACGCATTTCACATATGGAGATCTTATGCTGGACAGAACACAACTCAAAGGCAAACAGATACTTACAGCAAGTATCACACTTACAAATTCCGGAAAATATGACGGATCTGAGGTTGTGCAGCTTTACATCCGCGATGTTGTCGGAAGCATAACCCGGCCGGTGAAAGAATTAAAAGGATTCCAAAAGGTATTCCTGAAAGCCGGAGAATCCAAAACCGTCTCGTTCACCATTACCCCCGATGACTTGAAATTCTATAACTACAACCTAAAATACGACTGGGAACCGGGTGATTTCACGATTATGATTGGAGGAAACTCGCGGGATGTTAAATCGGGAAATATTAACTGGGTGAAATAATGCATCGGTAATAACACTAAGACACTTAGAGAGCTAAGGAACACATAGATAATGTAAACATCATTTTTCGAATAACCCTCGACAATACCTTGCTTACTTCTATCTTTGCAACTCTGTGTGCAAAATCATTTTTTCAGACGCAATTTGCTTTTGACAGAAAACCTTCAAACCGGAACCCGGAACAATCATACTGAACATTAATTAACGACTTATAATATGAATTCCAAGCACTTAACCTTCGCTCTCACTGTTTGTATTCTTTCCCTGGCGCCTTTTGCAGGCAAAGCACAGAAAGCAAACATCGAACACCGTGTTGATTCCCTTCTCAACCTGATGACACTGGAGGAAAAAATCGGCCAGATGAATCAATATTCAGGCTTTTGGGAAGCCACAGGTCCGATCACCGAACAAGGCAACAAACTGGAACAGGTTCGCACCGGTCAATTAGGCTCGCTCCTCAATATTACCGGCGTTGACCATACACGGCAGTTACAGGAGATGGCGCTGCAATCGAGGCTGAAGATTCCCCTGCTTTTCGGACAGGATGTAGTTCACGGCTACCGTACAATCTTTC
>DAONEL010000182.1:2012-3853 GCA_035403045.1 Bacteroidales bacterium | reverse complement strand
GCATCCATCCCGCACTCGTGGTAAAGTTCTTCGGGAGTACCCTGTTCGATGAACCTGTCGGGGATGCCAAGACGGTGAATTATGGTCTTATGAAAGCCGTTGTCGCTGGCAAATTCCATCACGGCGCTGCCCAATCCGCCCAGAATGGTTCCGTCTTCGATGGTGATGATCTTGTCAAATTTTGTGAAAACCTCGTTCAGGATTTCTTCGTCCAAAGGTTTCAGGAAACGCATATCATACACTGCTGCTTCAATACCCTGCTCCGAAAGGGTTTCGCAGGCAGCCATCACAACATTTCCGATATGTCCTATCGAGATGAATGCCAGCGAATTGCCATCACGCAACTTTTGCCCTTTACCTACCGGCAACTCCCTGAAAGCTGTCTTCCATTCCGGCATCATTCCCCTGCCCCGCGGATAACGGATAGCCCATGGCCCCATGCCTTCGAGCTGGGCTGTGTACATCATGTTGCGAAGTTCCTCCTCGTTGAGTGGTGAAGCGATGGTAAGATTGGGAACCGGCCTGAGGTATGCCAGGTCGAAAACACCGTGGTGGGTGGCGCCGTCTTCACCAACAAGGCCACCGCGGTCGAGGCAAAAGACGACATGCAGTTTCTGCAGCGCTACATCATGGATCACCTGGTCGTAGGCGCGCTGCATGAAGGTTGAATAAATGTTGCAGAAAGGCACAAACCCCTGGGCAGCCATTCCGGCCGAAAAAGTGACGGCATGTTGTTCAGCAATTCCAACATCAAAGGCGCGGCTGGGCATCTTTACCATCATCATGTTGAGCGAACAGCCGGTTGGCATGGCGGGTGTCACCCCGACAATCTTTTCATTTTTTTCGGCCAGTTCAATAATGGTCCTGCCGAAAACAGTCTGGTACTTCGGTGGCAGGTTTTTACAGAGAGCTTCCTTCAACTCACCGGTTTCTTTATCGAAATGGCCCGGTGCATGATAGGTGGTCTGATCCTTTTCAGCCTTGGCAAATCCTTTACCTTTAGTGGTGACAACATGCAAAAGTTTCGGTCCCGGGATACGTTTCATATCTTCGAAAAGATGCACCAGCCTCACTACGTCGTGCCCGTCCACAGGGCCAAAATACCTGAACCCGAAAGCTTCAAAAAGGTTACTGCGCCTCAGCAGGGTTGATTTGAGTGCTCCGCTTATTTGTTTGACAATAGCCCTCGAATTGGCTCCATAGCGGGTTTTGCCGCCCATAATAACCCAAATTTTGTCCCTGAGCTTATTATAGGTTTGTGAAGTAGTTATTTCGGTCAGTGCATTCGACAGTCCGCTTTCATTCTTGTCGATGGCAATACCGTTATCATTCAGAATAACCAGCAGGTTAGCTTTTGAGACGGCTGCATTGTTGAGCGCCTCCATAGCCATTCCCCCGGTGAGGGCTCCATCGCCTATCACTGCAATGTGTTGCCGGTTCTTATTTCCGGCCAGCGACGAAGCTATTGCCATTCCCAGCGCTGCTGAAATGCTGGTGGATGAATGTCCCGTGCCGAATGCGTCATATTTGCTTTCCGACATCCGGGGAAAGCCGCTGATGCCTTTGTAAGTTCGGTTGGTGTGGAAAACATCCTTGCGGCCGGTGAGTATTTTGTGCGTATAAGCCTGGTGGCCGACATCCCAAACGAGTTTATCTTCAGGCGTATTGAAAGCGTAATGAATGGCAGCCGTAAGTTCAACCGCTCCGAGGCTGGCACCAAGATGGCCCGGGTTTTCAGAGATCACTTCGAGGATAAACTGCCTTATTTCCTGGCACAGTCCCGGCAATTCTTCAGGTTGCAGCTTTCGCAAATCGTCCGGCGAATTGATCTTTGATAATAA
>DAONEL010000182.1:0-1912 GCA_035403045.1 Bacteroidales bacterium | reverse complement strand
TAGAGTTTTATTTGCTTGATCATCGAAAGCAGGCCGTTGCTTCGTGTGGGGCTAAGGTGCTCCTTCAATCCAATGGAATCCAGAAATTCAGTCTGGGCATCGATGATTTCACGGGGAGTGTGTCCCGAAAAAACGCGGATCAGGAGATTGACAATTCCCTTTGTGATCACGGCATCGCTGTCGGCAGTAAAGAAGATCCGGCCATCTTCAAAATCGGCATGTAACCAAACCCTTGACTGGCAGCCTGTTATCAGGTTCGAATCCACCTTGTATTTTTCCTCAATCATCGGCAGGCTTTTACCCATCTCAATGAGGTAGTTGTATTTATCCATCCAGTCCTCGAAGTAGCTGAACTCGCTGACTATCTGATCAATGGTTTCTTTTATCGTCATAACCGGAGATTTTTCCGATGCTAATTTAAATGAGAATTGCTTGGTTTACCAACTGTTGATAAACGAAAGCTTATGCAAAAAGTTCTTTCACCTTATGGATTGCTTCCACAAGCCTGTCGATTTCGGCAGTTGTATTGTAAAAAGAGAACGATGCGCGGATTGTTCCCTGTATGCCGAATCTCGCCATCAGCGGCTGTGTGCAGTGGTTTCCGGTTCTCACGGCAATACCGAAATGATCTATCACCGATCCTGCATCATAGAAATGAATATTGTCGAGAAGGAACGAAATGATAGAAGCCTTATGCAAGGCCGTTCCCACAATCCTCAATCCTTCGATCTGCGATAGTTTGTTGGTCCCGTAATCAAGCAATATACTTTCCTGTTGCCTGATGGCATCCCATCCCAGGTTCCGGATGTAATCGACCGCGGCGCCAAAAGCAATGGCATCGGCAACATTGGGAGTACCCGCTTCAAACTTATAGGGCAGCTTGTTAAAAACCGTTTTTTCAAATGAAACTGTCTCTATCATTTCACCGCCAAAATGAAAAGGCGGCATTTTTTCGAGCAGTTCTTCCCGGCCATATAATCCGCCAATCCCCATCGGGCCATAGGTCTTATGCGCCGAAAATGCATAGAAATCGCAGCCAATATCTCTCACATCCACCGGCCCGTGCGATAACGCCTGCGCTCCGTCAATCACCACTACAGCCCCGTATTCATGGGCAAGTCGAGTGATCTCCTTTACAGGATTAATGGTTCCGAGCGTATTCGAAATATGATTGACAGCAACCAGGCGGGTTTTTTCATTAAGCAAACCAGTATAAGCTTCAAGGTCAAGTTCGCCGCTATCCAGCACAGGAATTACCCTGAGCCGCGCCTTCTTCCTGAAACAAAGCTGCTGCCATGGAACAAGGTTTGAATGATGCTCAAGGCCAGATACAATCACTTCGTCGCCTTCATGAATATTGGCTTCGCCGTAGGTATAGGCCACCAGGTTGACTGATTCTGTTGTTCCGCGGGTAAAGATGATTTCGTAGTCATGAGCGGCGTTGAGGAAAGCGGCGAGTTTTTTACGCGTTTCCTCAAAAGAGATGGTTGCCTGCCGGCTCAACTGGTGCACTCCCCGGTGAACATTGGAGTTATGTAAAACATAGTACTCATTGATGGCATCTATCACCTGCCTTGGTTTCTGGGTGGTTGCGGCGTTATCGAAATAAACCAGCGGCTTGCCATCGATTACTGTGCTGAGTAATGGGAAATCGGAACGGATTTGATCAATTGTTAATGACACGGTTGTGTTTGTTTTCACAGAAAAAATAATCCGGAGAATCTGATCTTCAGATTTTTGACATATCAATCTCAAAGTTAATCTTATTCTCCTGCGAACTGCAATGAAGCACGCACTGGTCGCAGTATGAAAGTTCGCCGCGCAGGCGTTTCTTCACCATATCGTCAATACGCTGGCGCAATTCAGGAATGCCGATCTTGTTGATGATTTCGGCTGCAAAAGCATACATGAG
>DAONEL010000181.1:0-3881 GCA_035403045.1 Bacteroidales bacterium | reverse complement strand
ACGATGGCATCCCTGATAAATGCCTCGCACCGCTTTTCAAACAGGTTATTGTCCCTGGCAAAAGCTTTCCCCTCTTCTGTATTCAGGTTACAATTGAGCAGGGCCCCGCAATCGCACGAGCCGTGAAGTTCGAGAAACCGCTTGTTAAACGCCTGTATCATGGCATAGGTGTACTCTTTGCGCTCATGGTTGGTAACATACCTTGTGCCGTTATAAACCCCGAGCACCATGAACGCACCCGTCACTGCACCGCAGGTTTTTTGCAGTCGTCCCATGCCTCCTCCAAAACCTGATGAAATACACAAAGCAAGTTTGCGGTCAAAATTGAGCTGATCGCTAAATGCTGTCAACACGGACTGCGCACAATTGAAATCCGACCTGAATGCGCTGATTGCCTTATCAATAGGAGTTTCCATGACGATGATTATATCCTTTCAAATATACGAACTCCATCCATTTGCGATACATTAAATCAGCATTACAAGCCCTTTTTAAAAATGCAATTTCTTAAATATGTTTGTTGAAACGAAATTAGTTTTACTTTTGCCGCACGTTCATTGCATACCACTTATCACGAAAGGCGGAGGGACTGGCCCTATGATGCCTTGGCAACCTGATACTTCAAGGTGCCAATTCCTGTTCCGGGTTTAACCGGAAAGAGATAAGTCAGAATTTGTTGATTGATCAAAATGTATAGCCCGATCATATGCTCTTCTGACTTGCCGGAAGAGTTTTTTTTTGCTCGCCGGCAGGATTTTCCGATGGTAAGTGGATTTGAAATCACACGGAAAAAATTAAAAACTTACCATCATGAAAGATCAGACACGAATCATTCACAGCATCCCCACCGATCCTTTAACAGGCGCCGTTTCGGTTCCCATTTACCAGACATCCACTTTTGTGCAGGAAGCCCCGGGCGTGCATAAAGGTTTCGATTATTCACGCACAAACAATCCCACCCGCCGCGTTCTCGAAAAGCTTATTGCCACTCTCGAAGGCGGCGCCTGCGGTTATGCCTTTGCCAGCGGCCTTGCAGCCATTGATGCCGTGGTGAAAACCCTGAAAGCCGGCGATCAGATCGTTGCCATCGACGATATTTACGGTGGCGCTTTCCGCTTGTTCAGCATGGTATATGTAAACTTCGGAATCAATATCCGGTATGTAAATATGCAGGACCTTGATAAGGTGGAAGAAGCTGTTTCTGAATCTACCAAACTAGTCTGGATTGAAAGCCCCACCAACCCTACCCTGAAAATTTCCGACATCGAAGCCATTGCTTCTATTGCGCATAAAAAAGGAGCCTTGCTTTGTGTTGACAATACTTTTGCAACTCCTGCATCACAGAATCCGATAAAACTTGGCGCTGACATTGTGATCCACAGCGCCACAAAATACCTGGGCGGCCACAGCGACCTGGTGGCAGGGCTTGTTGTTACGAGTACGGAAGAACTGGGTGAGAAGATAAAATTTATACAGAATGCCAGCGGCGGAATACTTGCTCCTTTCGATTCGTGGCTGGTGATACGCGGCATCGAAACCCTTGAACTGCGCGTGAAACAACATGCTGTGAACGCCGAAGCCGTGGCCTCTTACCTTGCATCGCATCCCAAAATTGCTGCAGTTTATTACCCGGGGCTTACAAGCCATGTAAACCATGATGTTGCCAAAAAGCAGCAGCACTATTACGGTGGAATGGTTTCGTTTGCACTGAAAAACGATACGATTGAAGCGGCCACGAAACTGGTCACCTCAACCAGTCTGTTTAAACTGGCTGAAAGCCTCGGCGGAGTGAAGAGCCTCTGCTGCCATCCTGCCACCATGACCCACAAATCTATCCCTGCCGAAATGCGCTATCAATCGGGTATCTCCGACAGCCTCATCAGGTTAAGCGTAGGACTTGAAGACGCAGGCGACCTCATCGATGACCTCGAACAGGCACTTCTAGCACTTTAGATGATTGATTCTCTTAAAAATATTTCAACTATCCTTTGAAGAGAACTATAAACCATTCTCCATTCCACCATTAACCCTGCCTGCCACCTGCAGGCCCGCACCAGGCAGGCATTAACTAATCCCCAATCCACCATTCCCAAATCCCGAATCCACCATTAACCATAAACTAATTTCCCATTAACTAATCCACCATTACCAATCATGGGCAGAACACAAATCACCATAGGCCTTTTCGGGTTCGGAGTCGTGGGCTTCGGCCTGTGGGAAGTGCTCGAAAAAACTCCCGGCCTCAAAGCCAATATCCGCCGTATCTGTGTGAAAACGCACGGTAAAAAGCGCCCCATTCCTGACGAACATTTCACATTCGATAAAAACGATATCCTCAACGATGAAGCAATAAATGTGGTTGTCGAGCTGATCGACGATGCCGATGCTGCTTTTGAGATTGTCAGCACGGCAATGCGCAACGGCAAAGGTGTGGTGAGCGCCAACAAGAAAATGATTGCCGAACACCTTCCCGAACTGCTTGCCTTGCAGAAGGAGTATGCTGTGCCGTTTCTTTACGAGGCCGCTACCTGTGCCAGCATCCCGATCATCCGCAACCTTGAGGAATATTACGACAATGACCTGCTGGTGTCGCTCCAGGGGATAGTAAACGGATCGACCAACTACATACTTACCCGCACCGCTGTTGATGGTATTTCTTACAATGAGGCACTGGCGCTTGCACAGCAGAAAGGCTATGCCGAAAGCAACCCCGCGCTGGATGTTGAAGGCTACGATGCCAAGTACAAACTCACCATCCTGCTGGCACACGCTTTTGGCATTGTTGAAAAACCTGAAAATATCTTCCACCTGGGTATTCAGCGGCTCGGAGACCTGGAGCTGAAACTGGCATCGGAAAAAGGCTATAAAGTTAAACTGATGGCACACGCCGTTACGCTTGCCGGCGACAAAGCTGCTGCGTTCGTGTTGCCGCAATTCGTCGATTCCAGTAACCGGTTCTATACTGTGGACGATGTTTTTAACGGCGTTCAAACGGAAACCAGCTTTGCCGACAAGCAGTTCTTTGTAGGAAAAGGCGCCGGAGCTTTCCCGACAGCTTCGGCCGTTCTCAGCGACATTTCGGCACTCAGTTATGATTACCGTTACGAGTACAAGAAAATGGCACAGCAAAGCCTGAGTCTCACCTCAGATTTCAACCTGGAGGTATTCGTCAGGCACAAAGATGATAATCTTGTTCCGCTTGAAGATTTTATTGAAATCAGCGAGCATTATCGCTCAGTAGCCGGGCATTACATTGTGGGCTGGATCAGTTTTGAGACCCTGGTGAACAGTGCCTGGATTTCGTCGCCGGGAGTTTCTGTTCTTATGACATCCCGTTCCGAAGTGCGCACTGAGACTCGGATTTAACCTGAACCTGCAATATGGTATAATTCAGGATCACCCGAAAAGCGACCAGAAAATATTGTTTTTCTGCATGCCTGTTTTTTCCAGGGGATGTTAAGGCTTACAGCAATTCAGGGTAACGGACCCCTGGTACTGTTTTGTCAGGCTGAGATTAATACTTTTCAGGGTTATGGTTCAGAAGACTCCTGGTTGGTTGAATGGAATCTCGGAAATACTCTTTCCATCCCCGCACTTACGATCATTTATTCATAGCCTGTTTTCTAAGGTGATCAGGCAATTTCTCTATGGCATACCGGAGCGCTGTCCGTGGCATCAACAGCCTGTTCTTCATCACGTAGCCGAACACTTCGGGCTGATGCGCCTGGCTTGCCGCTTTCAGCATCCAGCCATATCCTTTCTGAACAAGGTCATCGCTATCAGGCAGCAGGATATCCGCAATTTCGAAGATATCATCAAGGAACAGCCCTTTGCGTGCCGGGATGATGAGTGTGACTGCCGCAGCGCGCCGGACCCACCTG
>DAONEL010000180.1:0-3934 GCA_035403045.1 Bacteroidales bacterium | reverse complement strand
CTGGTGGGGCTACAAGATGTCAAAAGCCTTGTAAGAGAAATACTTACAAGGCTTTCTTGTGATTACTGCTTTGTTTGATTATCATATTTTGGAACTGATAATTGTATTCCTTACCTTTGGTATAGCATTTGTAATTCTAAAGCAGGTTTTAACACAATCATCATGAAAAAACTATTTACCATTTTTGCCGTTTTCGGGCTTGCTACTGTATTAAAAGCCCAGGTTACCGAAGGCACCGCCGTATTTAACCGGGTGGAGCAACCTGCTGTGATTGCAGAGTTCAACTATTCACCCGAGGTTGTGGAGGCTGTGCTGATGGATGATATGAAATACCGGGGCTTTGGCAAAGGCAGCGAAACCAAGGGCTTCCATAAGTACGAGGGAATACTGTTTCCTTATCTCAGTGGCGATAAGATTGATTTTTACTTTAAGGTGAGCGAAAAGAACAAGGAAAAAGGCAAGAGTATCGTTTCGGTGTTGGTAAGCAAAGGAAGCGATATGTTCATTTCAAGTGCCTATGAACCCGCCATCATGGATTCCACAAAGTCCTATCTTAAAGGTTTCACTGAAGCATTTGACCAGAAAAAGCTCGATTTCGACATACAGGATCAACTTGAAGTTGTTGCTAAAGCTGAAAAGAAATACCAAAACCTGGTCGGCGATGGCGAATCGATGGTGACAAAGCTGAAAAACCTGGAAGCTGACATCGAGAAAAACAAACAGGAACAGGCAAAACAAAAAGCTGCCCTTGATAAGGAAACGCAACTGCTTGATACGCTAAAGAGTCAGAAGAAGTAAAAAGTTCCGGGTGCGGAGGTGCCATGTTCCTGGTGCTATGTGCCGGGTTGAGGGTTCCAGGTGCCAAGTTCCAAGTGCCAAGTGCCAAGTTCCAAGTGCCGGGTTCCATGTTCCAAGTGCAGTGAAAAAATATGGCTGTCAAAACTCTCAAACCTTCAAACCTGCCTGCCCTGCGCAGGCATTAGCCCGGCAGGCAGGCTCTCAAACTTTCAAACTTTAAAGCTTATTTCCCCGCTTCCTCCAGCACCACTGACACCTTCCCCTCGAAAGCCAGCGGCGCCACCACAAATCCTTTTGAAAGTACCGGCTGCTCAACCTCCATTTTGGTGAGTTTGCCGTTGAGGTAAAAACCTTCACCAAGGTCGTAGTGTGTTATGCTTTCCTGCACAAGGGCATAGGTTTCGCGAATGTCAGCTCCTATGGGGTAAACCATCTTCTTCTGCATGATCTTTTCAATTCCGCCGTTGTACAACCAATTGGCAGTTTTCAGCAGGAAACTCTGCGTATCAATATGAAAGGCCAGGTTTTGCATAACGATTGACGAATCAGAGGCCCGGTAAGCCGGAACCCCCTGGAAATAAAGCTTTCCCTTTATGCTGCCGGTTACATTCGTTTCAATGATCATGTTTTCGCTGCTTCCGTAAACCGTGATACCGGTGATGGTGATGCTTTTCTTACCGAAAGTATAGGTTGTGTTGAGCATCATGGCTTTTGATACAGAGTCAATATAATCGAAAGGGGTGTAGGAGAGGAGGTTCACAACAAAGTTATCAGCGAGCTTTTTATCGGGATTGATGTTTGGAACCGACGGGTTCACGACAAATGCAGGCATTTTTCCTGCGAAACATTCGGCCACTCCCTGTATGGCGCTGGTTTGCCTGACAACCCCGTTGATTACCGTGATGGGTGAAGCAAAAACCGCCTGGGGCGATACTTTCAGCCACAGTTTGTATTCCTCGTCAAGAAGCATGGGCTTTTGTACCTCTTCCCACGCCTGCTGAGCCGTGGTTTTAAGATCAAGACTCGATTTCAGGCCCTCGTCGATGGCTTTATTGATGGTCGGCATATTGCTTTTGATTATCATGTCAGCAATAAACGTAATGGGCAGATTTACCGGGCCGATCTTCAGAACAGGGCTGCTGAGCCATTCGTACCCGTCAGAAACGGTTTTAGTCACCAGCGTCCAGTCTTTGTTAATAGCGACTGCCGTCTTGAATTTCAGGGCTATTTCGGCGTTTACTTCACGATAATCCGACAGGCTGATACCGAATTTCTCAATTTTCCAGCCCGCTTTTATCCACAGTTTCAGCGGTACGCGGTAAACAAATTGACCTTTGTCGAAGCCGAGTTTTATGTTCTCTTTCTTCCATGCCTTGATTGCCAGGTTATCGTCAGTGAGTACCGAGTCTTCATAAATTATGCCTGTGAGTTGCTTATTCAGCAGGCTTTCGAGATTTGTGAGCTTCATCTCTACCGGAATGTTGATAATTGATGGTTTGGGTTGCGGGATGGAATCCTTGTACGATTCGGCCGGGCCGGCTGGCATCGTGGTGCGGCATGAACTGAGAAAGCTTAAAGCGAAAATTGCAAAGGTTAAAGTGAGCAGGGAGAAGAGGATGCGTTTCATGGATTGAGAAAGTTGAAAGGTCAAAAAGAGTTGAACGTTAAGAAGCTAACAGGCAATAGCAAACAACTAACAGCTATGAAACGCAGGAAGCCTCCGTTTTCATATATATTCACCCTTATAAAACACACGTATGCCAGGCTGTCAGAAACGGATAAGTTTATGTATTTTCCTGTTTTTCAAATGACTGCGAATGATTTGCTGTGTGTCGCGGTTATCGGAATAAGGTCGGATGCATTCGCGTATGGCTGAAAGGTCATTACCAGTATATTCGGGATTGAACCATCCAAACCCGACATATCGTCCTTTTTCCACCAGGATCGCTGATTTTTCATCGTCATCGCGGCCACGGTCAATGATAAGCATGTTTTCACCCGGAAGTTTTATTGAGCCAAGGGCATTTTCAACACGCCGGTTATAATCATCGGGTTTCTCTTCACCAATACAGGCACCGCGGCATTGGCCCACTGAATGATAAAAACATGCTCCCTGGTTGTGGTAAAGGCCGCAAAGTTTCTGACAGAGCGAATACCTGCGGCAGAGGTTTGTCATAAAAGCTGATGCTTCTTCGAAAGAAGTAAAAACGTAGTGCGGATCACCTGATGAAGTGAGTTTTGCTACCTGCAGGTTGATATACCCGGCCTGGCTGTCGAAGGAATAAACACCGTACTTGTAAAGTGTCCGGCGCTGTGCCCTGTTAAATGGCGGAGTGTTCTTTTTAATCTCATCCGATTCGAGCAGCAGGGCTATCAACTCGCTGCCTGTTTCTTCATATGAGATGGAAGCTATCCGTGAGCGTAATTCAAGCGCCCTGGAACCGTTGGTATTGCTGATATGCGACAGCACCCTCGACCGCAGATCGCGGCTTTTGCCGATATACAGCAGGTTGCCGTTTTCGTCCTGGAAATAATAAACACCCGCCGTTGAAGGCAGTGAGGTGAAAACATCCTTGTCGAGTGCCGGATGCAACCCGTTGAGTGGTACACCGTTGAGCGACGGATCTATAGCAAGCAACCTGTTCAGCACTTCCACGGTGGCTTTGGCGTCGCCGGCAGCGCGGTGGCGGTCCTCAATCGTAATGCCAAGACTGCTGCAGAGGTTACCCAGGCTGTAAGACCTGAAACCCGGCATGAGTTTTCGCGAAAGCTTCACTGTACAAAGCACCGGGCGCTTGTAGTTGTATCCGAGCCTTTTGAACTCCTGCCTCACGAAGCCGTAATCAAACAATACATTATGGCCTACGAAAATGCAGCCTTCAGTAAATTCAACAATATCACGGGCAACTTCATAGAACTTCGGGGCATGGCTCACCATTTCATCCGAGATACCTGTGAGCCGTGTGATGAAAGGAGGAATCGCCTTTTCGGGATTTACCAGGGTGACATATTCACCCGTTACCTTTTCGCCATCGAAAAGGTAAATGGCAATTTCCGTGATTTTCTCATGGAGGGCGCTACCCCCGGTAGTTTCGATGTCGATTACAGCGTACAAGCGGCAATTCCAGAGATTGGG
>DAONEL010000179.1:2921-3979 GCA_035403045.1 Bacteroidales bacterium | reverse complement strand
GCCGCATAGAATGCCGAAGCTGCCACCAGGTCACTTACCGGCACTTTCTCGTCAGGGGCGTGAGCCAGCACCTCATTCCCCGGGCCAAACCCGATGCAGGGAATGCCAAAATAACCGTTGATGGTGACTCCATTGGTCGAAAAAGTCCATTTATCAACGATAGCCTCTTTCCCAAACACTTTCCTGAAAGCTTCCCGGGCATTCACCACCAGTGGGTGCTGCTCTTCCAGTTTCCAGGTCGGATAATATTTCTCCATGCCATAGCGAAGGCCGGTGTACGAGGTTTCCTCGTAATGAAGCACTTCGATGGTTGCATCCAGATCCTTCACAACTTCCTCAATTTCAGCTACCGCCGACTCCTTTGTTTCGCCCCAGGTGAGGCGGCGGTCGAGGTGGATTTTGGCAAAATCAGCCACAGCGCACAGCGACGGGCTGCCTGATACGATCTCGGAAATGGTGACACTTCCTTTGCCGAGGAAAGGATCAGGAGCGAGCCGTTCGTTCAGCTTCTCGATTTCGAGGCAGGCTCGCGAAGCGGCGTAGATGGCGTTTTTACCGCGTTCGGGTGCCGAGCCGTGGGCCGAAATACCTTTAAATGAAACCTCAATCTCCATCCTGCCACGATGCCCGCGGTAAATATTCAGGTTGGTTGGTTCGGTGATCACCACGAAGTCGGGTTTCAGTTTCTCTTCCTCCACGAGGTACTTCCAGCAAAGGCCGTCGCAGTCCTCTTCGATCACAGTGCCGGTAAACCAGAGGGTAAGGTCGCGGTCGAAGGCAAGTTCTTTGAGGATGCGCCCTGCCGTGACAAAAGCTGCCGGCCCGCCTTTCTGGTCCACCGTGCCGCGGCCATGAACATAGCCATCGCGGATTTCACCTGAGAACGGATCGAAATGCCAGTTTGCCGGGTTGCCGACATCCACGGTATCGATATGTCCGTCGAAGACAAGCACTTTGCTGCCATTGCCAATCCTCCCCACCACGTTTCCAAGTCCATCGATGCGGGCTTCATCGAAACCGGCTTCAATCATTTGACGTTTCAGTTCTTCGGCCACAGC
>DAONEL010000179.1:0-2821 GCA_035403045.1 Bacteroidales bacterium | reverse complement strand
AAGGTCCCAGTCCACAAGGTTCCAGAAAGCAGCCAGGAAATCGGGACGGCGGTTCTGGTAATCAAGGTAATAGGCATGTTCCCACACGTCGCAGGTGAGCAGGGGTTTGTGCCCGTCGCGTAAAGGATTCCCGGCATTACCTGTCTGGATGATCGCCAGCGAGCCGTCAGTTTTCAGCACAAGCCAGGCCCAGCCCGAGCCGAACAGGTTAATAGCAGCTTCGGCAAATTTTGTTTTAAACCCATCAAAGGAACCAAAGTCACGTTCAATCATCTGCAGCAGCTTACCTGAAGGCGCTGTTCCCCTCCTGGCAGAGAAACCCTCCCAGAAAAATGTATGGTTCCACACCTGGGCGCCATTGTTAAAGATCGGCCCTTCAGCCTTTAGGATGATCTCTTCGAGTGAAGCGTTTTCGAAAGCGCTGCCTGGCAGAAGTCCGTTGAGTTTTGTAACGTAAGTCTGGTGATGCTTGCCATAATGAAATTCAATGGTTTTGGCGCTGATAAACGGTTCGAGCGCAGCAGCATCGTAAGGTAATTTTGGCAATTCAAATGTCATGGTCGTATTTATTTTGGATGAATGTTCAACAAAAGGCAGATTTTAACCTGCCATTAGTATCTACAAATATATGAAATCCGTTTTGAGCATCCTCGCATGTGAATAAATATCGAAGGGGTTCTCTCTTAGCGGGTTCTCTCCAAAAGTTGAATAAAACATAAACACTCATACGATTTCTAACAACATTCCGTTCTGCTTTTGGCATACTTCTTGAGACAAATCTCACATAACTAAATACTATATCATGAAAAAACTTGTTCTGATTTCAATCTTTTCGATTGCTTTTTTCGCAGCTAATGCGCAATACAAACACGGACTCGGCCTGGCTTTTGGTTCGCCATCGGGCATCAGTTACAAAACATTTATGAACGACAGCAAAGCGCTTGATTTCACGGTTGGCGGCTTCGGGCATTATTTCATAGTGACCGGGATGTATGAGATACACAACCAGCTTGCCGACCAGTTCAAATGGTATTACGGGCCGGGCGCTCACATCGGTAGCTGGAGCGGCACTAAATACGGCGAAGGCGCTTTTGTGGGCGTCGACGGAGTGATCGGGCTGGAGCTAAAACCCAACATTCCTTTTAGCTTCTCACTCGACCTGCGGCCCGGCATCAACCTGCTGGGCAACCAATGGGACAACAACTACCACTGGTTTTGGTGGCAGAGCCAGTTTGCAGTAAGGTACACTTTCTGATAAACTAAACTTCTGATTAAGACCGGCTTAACCAAGCCGGTTTTTTTATACCACGGGGCTTAAAAGGAAATCAATATCACTGCCAGGCTCGTATTCAACAGGCACAGTGTGGTACCTGAATACCCGCATCGGCCGGTTGCCGGTGAGCTGCAGTTCATCATCGATGTATTGCAGGGCACAGGCTTCACGCAAGCCTACCACAGTAACTTTGCGGTTAACTTCCAGGAATTCGATAATGCGCTGTTCGCGGGTTTCACCACCATGGCCTTCGGGGTGGGCATCGAGGTAGTGAGGATTTATCTGGAAAGGCAGTAAATTCAGCGTTTCGAAACTTACAGGCTGAACAATAGGCATATCGTTGGTTGTTTTCATGCTGGGGCTTGCCACGTTGGCTCCGGCACTCCAACCGATGAATGGCGTACCATTCAACACTTTACGCCTGATGGGGTCCATGATATTCCGTTCGTACATAAGCTGAACCAGCCTGAAGGTATTTCCGCCGCCAACTATGATGCATTCAGCATCCATAACAGCCTGAACAGGGTCGGCTGACCTGTGAACTGACGTTATTTTGCAGCCCAGCGGACCGAAAACGTCAGCCACGCGGGCTTCGTAATCGTTGTTGTTGATCGTTACACCGGCATAGGGAACGAAAACCGCTGTCTTTACCTGGTTACTGACAAGAAAGTCCTGGATAAGTTTGCGGGGCCAGCCCAGGTATTCTTCACCTGCATTGGTAGAGTTGCTCAAAAGAAGTAATTTCATGGCGTCGGAAGTTAGTAGATCCATTAGATAATCAGCAAATATAACATTTAGAAAATTACCAGGCTTGAAAGAAAGATATCATCCGAAATCAATTGCCATGCTCTGGCTCACCGCCCTGATCTGGGGATTTGCATTTGTGGCCCAGCGCGCGGGAATGGAGCATATCGGGCCTTTCATGTTCAACGGATTGCGTTTTCTGCTTGGCAGCCTGTCGCTCATCCCCCTTATTATGTTTATTAGACGTAAAGAAGTTTCAGGAAGTTTTTCAGGGGACCTGGTAAAAGGAGGAGTAGCCGCAGGCCTCGTGCTTTTTACAGCAGCTTCACTTCAGCAGGCTGGCATGGTTTACACCACCGCAGGCAAAGCCGGCTTTATCACCGGGTTATACGTGGTACTTGTCCCGCTGATTGGGTTGTTTATAGGGCAGAAAACCGGTAAAAACCTATGGATTGGAGCCATCATTGCCGTATGCGGACTCTTCCTGCTGACCTTCAGCGGAAAAATGCTGATCGGGAAAGGGGATTTACTTGTTCTGCTCAGCGCATTTTTCTGGGCCGTGCATGTTCAACTCATCAACAAGCTCGTTAAAAAGCTGCCTGCGCTACCGTTATCGTCATTTCAGTTTGCCGTTTGCGGAATAATGAGCCTCGCGGCATCCTTTGTATTTGAAACCACGCATTATGAAAATGTGCGGATGGCAGCGATTCCACTGCTATACGGAGGATTGCTTTCGGTGGGTGTTGCATATACATTGCAGGTTGTTGCCCAGCGGCATGTGCACCCGGCTTATGCTTCAATTAT
>DAONEL010000178.1:0-4051 GCA_035403045.1 Bacteroidales bacterium | reverse complement strand
CTGCATTCATCCGAAACATCCTTCACAAGGTCGCCTTTGCCATCGCGCCATGGGCTGGCAGCTATGCTGTGATCGGTGCACTTGCTTGGCCACAGGCAAAAACCGTCATGATGCTTGGCGGTCATGATGATACATTTCAAACCGGCCTCCCGGCATGTTTGAACCCATTGCCGGGCATCAAACTGTGTGGGATTGAACCTTTCAGGGTCTTCGGTGCCCAGGCCCCACTCCTGGTCATAATAGGTATTGACAGTAAAATGGATGAAAGCCGTCATCTCCATCTCCTGCCAGTTGAGTTGCCGCTGTGACGGAGTGACGCCCGCAGCTAATTCAACGACTTGTTCGGGGGTGCTGTGCGGAGGAATAACTACAAAGTTGTTGCCGGTATACTGTGATTTTGAATTCAAACTGAGCAGCAAAAAAAGCAAGATGTATATAAGCCTAAAATTCATCATAATAGTATAAAAATCAGTGATTTAATTTTTCAAGAGCTTCAATAATTCTCAGGCATGCTGTTGAAATCTCATCCTCAGTGATGATGAGAGGAGGGGCAATACGTATTGATTTTGGATTGAAAAGGAACCAGTCGAGGATGATACCTTCAGCAAGGCATTGATGAATAACAGTCTGTACCTGCTTTTCGTTTTCCAACTCAAGGGCAATAAGCAAACCAGCGCTGCGGAAATCTTTCACAGCACTGTGCCCGGCTAGCAGTTTCCTGAAAAGGAAACTTTTAGTATGAACTTGTTCGACCAGTTTTTCATTGATTATCACGTCGATATTGGCGAGTGCCGCTGCGCAACTAACCGGATGGCCGCCAAAAGTTGTGATATGTCCCAGCGCCGGGTTGCGGCTCAGGGTTTGCATGATTTCCGTTGACGAAATAAAGGCGCCTATGGGCATTCCGCCGCCCATTCCTTTTGCAATCACAAGAATATCAGGGACTACACCATACTGATCAAACGCAAACATGGTGCCCGTGCGCCCGAAACCGGTCTGAACTTCATCAAAGACAAGCAGGGAGCCTGTTTCGGTACATTGTTTTCTCAAAGAGGTAATAAAATCATGGTTTCCGGGTATCACACCAGCTTCTCCCTGAACAGGTTCAATAATCACACAGGCTGTCTCCTTTGTAATGTTCTCCAGGTCAGCAATTTCGTTGATGTGTATATGCTTGATGCCCGGTAATAGTGGGCCGAACGGGTCGCGCATTTCTGCATTCCCCATTACGCTGAGGCTTCCGTGTGAGCTGCCATGATATGCATTGTGGAATGCGACTATCTCTTTGCGCCCGGTGAAGCGTTTTGCAAGTTTCAGGGCGCCTTCCACTGCTTCGGACCCGCTGTTGACAAGGTAAATGTTCGACAACGAAGGTGGCAGGAGGGAAGCCAGCCTGGAAGCCAGTTTGGCCTGCGGAGCCTCAATGTATTCGCCATAAACCATCAGGTGGAGATAGCGATCAGCCTGATCTTTAATGGCTTTGACCACGGCCGGATGACGGTGGCCGGTGTTGCTGACCGAAATTCCCGAAATCAGGTCGATATATTTCCTGCCGTCAGTGCCAGTCAGCCATATGCCTTCGGCATGTTCAATCTCAATGGCAAGCGGAGCATCGCTGGTTTGGGCCAGAAACCGGAAAAACAATTCCCTGTTGGTAAGCATTGTATTTATTTTGATTTCAAAGATAGTAAGAGTGTTGTTTCGTAAGGGTTTGAAGTTTGAAGTTTGATGTAATTGATTGAGGATGCCCCGAAAAGAAGTTACATTTCTTATAACCAGCGAATAATCATTATTTTTCTTCTCTTTGCCCTTTGCTCACTGAAAAAATTATTTTTAAGCCAATCGGTTTATTGGTTGTTTGCCGAAAGATATTTACGTATTATTGTAACCTCGTTTTACTTATGAAAGATAAAGTTGTTATTATAACCGGCGCGTCGTCAGGCATTGGGAAGGCACTGGCATTTGAATTCAGCAGGCATGGCTCAAAAGTTGTGCTTGCCGCCAGAAACTTTGAGGACCTGAAAACCATTGTAGCTGCAATCATTAAGAAGGGAGGTTCGGCAATTGCCGTTCAATGTGATGTGAGCAAAGAAGATGAATGCCGCAATTTGGTGAAGAGAACTGTGGATGAATATGGGCGGATAGATGCCCTGATCAATAATGCTGGTATTAGTATGAGGGCATTATTTCAGGATGTTGAGCTGGATGTTCTTCGCAGGTTGATGGATGTAAACTTTTGGGGAACAGTATATTGTACTAAGTTTGCATTGCCTGCTCTGCTGCATTCGCATGGGTCGGTTGTAGGTGTTATTTCAATTGCCGGGCATATAGGCATGCCCGCACGTACAGGTTATTCGGCCTCAAAATTTGCCATGCATGGTTTCCTGAAAACACTGAGGGTTGAAAATCTGAAAACCGGGCTGCATGTTCTCATTGTCTCACCGGGATTTACTGCATCCAACATCCGCAAGACCGCACTAACTGCCTCAGGTAAAATGCAGGGTGAAACACCCCGTGACGAATCAAAGATGATGAGTGCCGAAACGGTTGCCTGCAAAATTTACCAGGCTGTGGTGCACCGTCGTCGCAGCCTGATACTAACACTGGTTGAAGGGAAACTTACAGTATTCTTCTCAAAATGGCTTCCCGGACTTGTAGAAAGGGCATCGTTCAGAAGGCTCTCACGCGAACACGATTCACCTTTGCAGAAAGCCGAAGTGAATCATGTAGCCGAGTGATAAGGGGTGATGTAAAAGACACAGGATCCTGCTCTGAATATTTACCCTGAAAAGCAGTCGTAAATTTCAAGAATCAAAATTTGACCTTTTTTACTGTAACCCAATTCCACCCTGATTCCCAACTCCTCACTCCAGACTGCTCACCCACAACTGAATAACCAATAAACCAATCCCTGTTCCCAAATCGCTAACCCCTAAAGAACTGCACATTATGACAATAGATATTAAAATCAAAGAAGGCCTGGCCGGGCTCAATTTCAACAGTACCACCGAAGATGTCCGCAAAATGTACGGCGATCCTGCCGAAATGGAAGAGCTCGATAATCCTTGTGATGGCGCACTGGAGAGCATTGTATGGAATTACCCCGACTCTGGGCTGAACTTTTTCTTCGATGCAACAGCCGTGGAACCGCTGCTCTGTACCATTGAATCCGATAACCTGGAAACTACTCTTTTTGGTAAGAAAATCTTCCGCCTGAAACAGGATGAAATTACCGGGCTGATGCAGGAAAAGGGCTTTATCGACATGGAAGATGACGAGGAAACCTGGGGTGAGTTGCGTGTGTCGTTCGACGATGCGCAGATCGATTTCTATTTCCTTGATAATCAGTTGACGCTTGTGAGCTGGAGTTGTTTTTAAAATATGTGTTTGATACTTGGTGATTTTTAAAAAAGGACTAAGGCTTTCGATGCACAGGTGATACTCAAAATTTGAATAACCAGGAACAATGGACACTACACCGCTTCCTTCAACCACAGGCGCTTATATTAAAACATTGAAATTAATACACCTGGCATTGCTGGCAGGACAGGTCTTTTTCTTAGCCGTAGCCTGGTTCCTCAGAAGCACCGGAGCTTTTCCGGCACCATTTGAAGAATGGACTATTTTCCTGCTGGCAGTATTGCTGATCACAGCTTCAGCAATTAGTGCAGGCCTTTTTATTTTTAAGCAAAGGATGGACGCCATAGCAGGAAGCAAAGCCCTGGCAGACAAACTCACTGACTATCGCGCTGCCGCCATTGTAAAGTATGCATTGGCCGAAGGACCTTCTTTTTTTGCAGTCGTTGCCTACCTGCTCACAGGCAATATGATCATTCTGGGTATAGCCGTTGCTATTATTGCCTATTTTGCAACAATGTGGCCAACCGTCGGAAAAATGTCATCGGAAATGAACCTTACTCCCGATGAAAAGATGAAACTGGAAAATCAGGAAACTCAACTGTAGATTCATTTTATCCGTTGCGGGTACATTCTTTGTTTTGTTTAAAACAAAATCACTGTTGTCCGGTAAAAATGAAGAGTTAGAAAGTTT
>DAONEL010000177.1:0-4102 GCA_035403045.1 Bacteroidales bacterium | reverse complement strand
GACATTGATTTGTTGGTGAACGAACCAATTTCAATTCCCATTTCCGAAGCATAGTAGGCACCTTTGTCCAGAATCCATTCATCGCCTTTGAGCTCCATGATGGTGAAATTACCGAAAGTAGGTTCAAACCATACGGTGCCTGTCCCTCGAATGACCGGTTTAACGGCTGCTTCCTTTGTAACCATCGATTTCAGGAATCCTCCCGCTGACGGAAGGTTAGCTTCCATCTCGAGGTTGCCCTGCATATAATACATGCCTCCCGATTCATAACGGATAGCGCTGCTCGATAGTTCTGCTTTCAGAAATTTCAGGGTTTCCTTTTCTACCACTTCAAATTTAATCGGCCCCATCTGAACCTGTGGCTGTGCGGGAGGTGGAGGTGCCTGCTGCTGCGGAGGTGGAGGTGCTGCCGGAGCCTGGTAAACTGGCGGTGGAGCCTGCACCGGCGGCGGAGTTTGAGCCGGTCCTTGTATGTTATTCCGGGTACCGCATTCGTGGCAAAAAACGGCTCCCTCTTTCAGTGAGGTACCGCAATTACTGCAAAATGGCATGTTGTTGAGGTTTTAGGTTTCTGATTTAGTTGTTTTACAGTCAGTTTAGTCTGGGCTATTTTTCAATGCCTATCACTTCCACAAAGCCAATTCCCAGCGCATTTTTCGACCACGTGGATGGATTGCTGTCATGAATAAAGTAAGTGCCGGGTTGCACCTTCACATTCATATCGCTGATCCATTTTGCACTGGCTACGCCACTCTTATTGGCCGATGGCCGTGCTTTCCACTGCCCTATCACCGAACCGCCCTTATCTTTAAGTGTTATTGTTCCGCCTGAAGCATCACCTTTGCCATCGTTGTAATGGTCAGTAACAATCCGGGTGATGGTGGTTTCCTTGTTAAGGGTAAACTTGGTCGGGTTTTTGGGGTTTTGGTTTTTAGGGTTATCCTTTGTGCCAATAAAGAAAACAGTTCCGGCTTGGGCTGAAGGATTGCTATCGCCGGGGGTGATCTTAATCACCGGTTTTGTTGCCTGCTGTGCAGGCTGTGTAGCGGTTTGAGCGGGTTTGGCTGGCTGTGTGTTTTGCTTTGGTTGTGTTTTGGCCGGCTGTTTTTCTTTCTTCTTTTCAACCACCAGAGGCTTGTTTTCGGCGGGCGGAGTTACTGTTTCATCAGGTTGAATGGCTGTATCTTCCTCAACTGCCATTGTTGTTGTATCTACTGTGATTACTGGTGCTTCCTGAACAGTGGTATCTGAAACCACCACATTGTCATCAGTTGATTTCAGGAATTTATTGTATCCAAACCATCCCCCGGCGCCCAAAACGGCCAGTCCGGCGATGAGCAGTATCCAAAACAATGCCTTGCTCTTTTTCTTAACAGGAGGCTGTGATGATGCAATAACCGGTGGAGGAATAACCGGTGGAGCTGAATACACTGGCTGGGCCTCAGCCCTTACAGGTTCCCCAACTGCAGCTGCAGGATTCACGGTATCAAAACCGCACTCCTGGCAGAAACGGTCACCACTTATCAACGGTTTGCCGCATTGCGGACAGAACGGGCTGGTTTCAGCAGGTGCCGGTTCCTGCAAAATGGGTTCCGGTTCTGGTACAGGCGCCAGGGGAGGAGTTGTCTTTACTTCAACTGCAGGAGCTTCGGCCTTAACAACCGCCGTATCGAACCCGCATTCTTCGCAGAAACGGTCACCAGGTACCAGTCTTTTGCCGCATTGCGGACAAACAGAGAGTTCCTCTCGCCCGGGAGGCGTAATCTCTCCTTCCGGTGATTGTGTTTCAGCAGATTCAACTGCCGATATGTCGAAACCGCACTCCTGGCAAAAACGGTCGCCGGGAATAAGGGTAGTACCGCATTGAGGACAAAATTTCATAGTCTGGGTTTTTTATTCAGTCAAACTGTGGACGCCTGGCTATATGTATTGACTGGATAATCAACAATATACCGGGCCGAAGGGTTGATAAGGTTATGTTTATGCTTGTTCAGGTAAAGATTATAATCCCATCCCGCGAAAGCCGCCGCTTCCCACAAAAAACAATCCCAGAATTGCACCCAAAATAAGAGTGAGGAGAAATAATAAAGCAATCATTACCAGCAATGTAATGATAACGTAAGCAACAACCTTTTCTTTTGGAGTGTTTTTTAGTATTGGCAAACCTATTGCCAGCAGATAGATGGAATATAATCCAACAAGGAATGATAGCCAGCGAATGCCGGGGATCAGCAGCAGGATGCCTGCTACCCACGAAGCTGTGTACGAATAAACAGACAGTTGTAACGATTTGCCAAAGTTTTTTGTTGAATCGAAGGATGGCGCCAGCAAATCAATTACCCATGCCAGCAGGTAAACCCCGATAACACCGGAAAGTAATTGAATCAAACCTTGCATGATCCCGCTGGAAACACTGCGGTATGTATAGCCCATTACCGTCGTGCCTATCAGCCCAAAGGAAATAAACGAAGCAACAGCCGGAATGAGTGCAAGAATCAGCGCATAGCCAAACAATAATTTCATGGTGTTGGGCTGCTCATTATTGATAACCGGCCATTCAAGCTTCGGTTTGGTCAATATATTGATAACCCGCTGAATGATGTTAGTTTTACCGGTAATGGCATCGGTAAAAGCATTGGTGGCCTCCCTGGTTTCGAAAGCCGGCTGTGGCTGCTGGGCTGGGGGAGGAGTTTGTTCCTGGCTTTGGATCTGGAAACCGCATGAAGCACAGAATTTTGCGCCTTCCTTGAGTTCGGCGCCGCAATTAGGACAGAATTTCATACGCTTGGATTTTAGGTGAATAACCGGTTTATTATTTGGTTGAATATTGCAGAAGTAAAGCCGGAACATTCCGGTAACACACAAATATACGTCAGAAATTAATGTATGCAACTAAAATGTTTACGACTTATTCAAACCCGTTGATTTAGCGTTTTTTCATTTTAGTTTCAGCATTCCCGTTATCCGCCAGTTCAAAATCCATCTGCTTTTTCTGAAGGTCGATTTTCTTAACTTTAATCCGCACAGTATCTCCAAGCCTGAAAACACGGCCCCAGCGCTGACCTATGATGCGATAGTTTTCGTCGTCGAGGTAATAAAAGTCATCGTTCATATAGCGAAGCGAAACCATACCCTCACATTTGCTTTCGGTGAGTTCAACAAATATTCCCCATTTACTCACCCCCGAAATCAACCCGTCAAACTCCTGCCCTATCTTATCCATCAGGTATTCAGCCTGTTTGTATTTTACGCTGGCACGCTCGGCCTCCATTGCCTTGCGTTCCATTTCGCTTGAATGCACGCAGTATCCTTCATATTCTTCCTGGTTTACGGTTGGTTTCCCTTTCAGATACCAGTCGAGCAGGCGGTGCACCATCAGGTCGGGATAGCGGCGGATAGGAGAGGTGAAGTGTGTATAAAAACTGAATGCCAGCCCGTAATGGCCGATATTGTGCGTTGAATACTCGGCCCGTGCCATGGTACGTATGGCGACGGTTTCAATCATGTTCTCCTCGCCTTTGCCAATAATATCTTCAAAAAGCCGGTTAAACGAAGTAGAAATATTCCTTCGGCTGTTAGTCTGAAATTTGTATCCCAGCTTACGCAAAAGTTCAGTGAAATTTGACAGTTTATCGGGATTTGGCTCATCGTGAACACGGTACACAAAGGTCTTTTTTTCTCCTTCCCCTTTGCGGTCACCAATGCGGGCTGCCACGCGCCGGTTTGCCAGCAGCATGAAATCCTCAATCAGCCAGTTGGCTTCCTTTTGTTCCTTGATGATGACACCCAGCGGCTTGCCGTTTTCGTCAAGATTAAACTTCACATCCTGCGATTTGAAAGCGATTGATCCTTTTTTAAATCTCTCGTCACGTAATTTTGACGACAGGTTATGCAGTATCAGCAGTTCTTCCCTGAAATCGCCTTCAGCCCCTTCGATAATGAGCTGAACCTCCTCGTAATTATATCTCCTGTTCGATTTAATAACCGTGCGGCCAAACCATTCATCAAGCACTTCGCCTTTGCTATTCATTTTAAAAACAGCCGAATAACAAAGTTTCTCTTCATCGGGACGAAGCGAGCATACCAGGTTCGAAAGCTGCTC
>DAONEL010000176.1:1783-4157 GCA_035403045.1 Bacteroidales bacterium | reverse complement strand
AGAAGTCAGGAGACAGAAGTCGGAAGACAGAATTTAGAAGCCAGATACAGATACCAGAATATGAATAAACCTGCAAGGAGTTTCGTTGACTTAATCGTCTGGCAGAAGGCACATCAACTGGTATTATCGACCTACAAATACAGTGATGCCTTTCCTAAGAATGAGATTTTCGGATTGACTTCACAGTTGAGAAGAGCAGTTGTTTCTGTTCCTGCAAACATCGCAGAGGGTTTCAAGAAGAAAGGAAAACCGGACAAAATGCGGTTTATGAATATAGCACAAGGGTCTTTGGAAGAATGCAGATATTATCTGATTCTGGCTGAGGACCTGGCGTATGGAAACAATAACGGATTGAAAGAGAATCTGGAAGAAGTAAGTAAATTATTAGATGCTTATATTAAAGCCATTCTGACTCCTGACTCCTGACTCCTGAATTCCAAAAAATCAAAAAAGAAATTCTCTAAAACACAATAAATTCCCCTCGATGGACTACAACTTTCGCGAAGCTGAGAAAAAGTGGCAGAAATACTGGGCTGATAATAGTATTTACAAAACTGAGATAGATCATTCGAAACCCAAGTATTACGTTCTCGACATGTTCCCGTATCCTTCAGGCGCCGGGCTTCATGTGGGTCACCCACTTGGCTACATTGCATCGGATATCTATTCCCGCTACAAAAGGCTCAAAGGATTTAACGTATTGCACCCCATGGGTTATGACGCATATGGCCTTCCGGCTGAACAGTATGCTATACAAACCGGCACCCATCCTGCCATCACCACCGAAAAAAATATAAGCCGCTACCGCGAACAGCTTGATAAAATAGGCTTTTCGTACGACTGGAGCCGCGAGGTGCGTACCAGCGATCCCGATTACTACAAATGGACACAATGGACATTCATCAAACTTTTCCATTCCTGGTTCGACAGGCAGGAAGGCAAAGCCAAACCCATTGAAAAGTTAACTGCGCTTTTCGCCGCCGATGGAAACCGCAATGTAAAAGCTGCCTGCAACGACGATACACCCGAATTTACGGCAGCCCAATGGAACTCCTTCGACGAAAGGCAACAGCAGGAAATCCTGATGTATTACCGGCTGGCTTACCTGGCCGACACGGTGGTGAACTGGTGCCCCGCCCTGGGTACGGTGCTCGCCAACGATGAAGTAAGCGAAGGGCATTCGGTCCGTGGCGGGCATCCGGTTGAGCGGAAAAAAATGAAGCAATGGCTGCTTCGTATCACTGCCTACGCCGACAGGCTCCTTAAAGGCCTTGAGACAATTGACTGGAGCGATTCACTGAAGGAAATACAGCGCAACTGGATCGGCCGGAGCGAAGGCGGCAATATCAGGTTTGAAGTGGCCGGCAGCAAAGCGGTTATCGAAGTCTTCACCACCCGTCCCGATACTATTTTCGGGGCTACCTTCATGGTGCTGGCGCCCGAACATGAACTGGTCGCTGAGATTACCCCTGTAGAGCAGAAAGAAAAAGTTGAAGCTTACGTTGCCTGGGCCAAGAACCGTTCAGAACGTGAGCGTATGACAGAAGTGAAAAAAGTGAGCGGCGAATTTACCGGCGCTTATGCACTGAACCCGTTTACCGGCATGAAAATCCCCGTCTGGATAGCCGATTACGTGCTGATGGGTTACGGAACGGGCGCCATCATGGCTGTTCCGGCGCACGACAGCCGCGATTTCGCTTTTGCCAGGCATTTTAAGCTTCCCGTCATTCAGGTAGTGAACAAACCGGGCAACGAACCTTCCGATCCCGCCACCTGGGAAGAGTCGTATGATTCGCATGACGGCGTGCTGATCAATTCAGGATTCATCAACGGACTGGAAGTTAAACAGGCTATCTCTGCCGTCATCCTTAAGGCTGAACAGATGGAAATAGGCACCGGAACCGTCAACTTCCGCCTTCGCGATGCCATTTTCAGCCGCCAGCGCTATTGGGGAGAACCCTTCCCGGTATATTACAAAGATGGAATGCCATATACGCTGGCCGAGTCAGAACTTCCTCTCCTATTGCCCGAAGTGGATGCCTATCTTCCCACCGAAACCGGTGAACCGCCCCTGGCAAGAGCCAAAAACTGGACAACACCCGAAGGCTGTCACCTGGAAACCAATACCATGCCCGGTTTTGCCGGTTCAAGCGGTTACTATCTCCGCTATATGGACCCGCGCAACAACAACGAATACTTTTCACAGAAAGCGGCCAGCTACTGGAAAAATGTTGACCTCTACATCGGCGGAGCCGAACATGCTACCGGACACCTGATCTACAGCCGTTTCTGGAACAAATTCCTCTTCGATATCGGGATGAGCAAAGTGGAAGAACCCTTTGCCAAACTTATCAACCAGGGAATGATACAGGGA
>DAONEL010000176.1:0-1683 GCA_035403045.1 Bacteroidales bacterium | reverse complement strand
TGTTTCACAACGAGAAACTGGAGTTCAGCATCACCGATGAAGCCCCCGCGAAAGAGGAACTGAAAGTGCTTCATAAAACCATCCAGAAAATACAGGATGACATTGAACGTTTCTCATTCAACACGGCAGTGAGCGCATTCATGATCTGTACCAACGAGTTGACTGACCTTAAATGCAACAAGCGGGCAATCCTTGCAGAGCTTGTGGTGCTGATTTCGCCTTACGCGCCTCACATGGCTGAAGAATTATGGCACCTTCTCGGGAATACCGGCAGTGTGTGCAACGCAAAATTCCCGGAGTTTAACCCGGCTTACACTCTCGACAGCACATTCACCTACCCGGTTTCATTCAATGGCAAAACCCGATTTATGATCGAATTGCCACTTGATATGGCGGTTGCAGAAATCGAAAAAGCCGTGCTTGCAGCTCCCGAATCGCAAAAGTGGCTCGGTGGCAATCCCCCGCGCAAGGTGATTGTTGTGCCTAAGAAAATTGTAAACGTAGTGTTGTAAGTTACCGTTACACCTGTTTTGCCTCAACCACAACAGCCGTTCCGTAGCATATCACTTCGGTGACCCCGTTCATGATTTCGGTGGATTCGTAACGCAATCCGATTACGGCATTGGCTCCCAGCACCTCGGCATGAACCATCATTTCCATGTAAGCATCGGCGCGGGTCTTTTCGCATAACTCTGTGAGTATGGTGATATTGCCACCGACAAGTGTCTGCAGCCCTGCCCCTATTGAGCCAAAAATAGACCGCGAACGCACAATAATTCCCCTGACAATTCCAAGGTTCTTTACAATATTGTATCCCTGAATTTCAAAGGCTGTTGAAGTCATTTCCTGTTTCATAATATGCTGATTTGAAGTGATAAATTTAGAAAGAACCCTGAGTCGGAGATATGTCTGCATATAATTTTCATGCGGGTTTCTGAACCCTGTCATTTGATTACTTTCGCAGAAAATATCCAGGCGAATGCAGGACAATCGCAACAGTCAATATATCAACGGATTACTCTTAGCGCTGCTTTGTTATGCAAGCTGGGGCGTGTTTCCCGTTTACTGGAAATTGCTGAAATCAGTGCCTTCGGACCAGATTCTGGCCCACCGCATTGTATGGTCATTGTTTTTCCTGGCCATACTGATGGTGATGCTGCGGAACAAAACTGTGCTCAATTACATCAAAAACTGGCGGATAGCCGGCCTTCTGCTGCTCACGGGCTCACTGGTTTGCAGCAACTGGGGCGTTTACATTTTTGCCGTAAACCATAACCGGATTGTCGATACCAGCCTCGGATACTATATCAACCCGATTGTGAATGTGCTGCTGGGCGTTATTTTCCTGAAGGAGAAACTTGGCCGCTTACAAAAATGGGCAGTGTTTTTCGCATTATCTGGCATCATCTGGCTCACTTTTTATATCGGCAGATTGCCCTGGATTTCGGTTTACCTGGCCATTTCATTCGGCACTTACGGCCTTTTAAGAAAGAAAGCAAACCTCGAATCGCTTCCCGCCTTGCTGATTGAAACTCTCCTACTGACACCGGTCGCCCTGGGTTACCTGTTCATGGCCGAACACAACGGGAGCGGATCATTCATGCACGGTCCGTGGTGGATATCGGTTCTGCTGATTGTAGGAGGGCCTGTCACTGCGCTGCCTTTGTACTGGTTCGGTAAAGC
>DAONEL010000175.1:0-4160 GCA_035403045.1 Bacteroidales bacterium | reverse complement strand
GTTATGTGATTGATTAATTGTATCCTTTTACTGAAATATTGCACCCGCAAAAATAAAAGCCTTACTTTTGCACAAGCAAAACCAAACCATTACGGGAATGTAGAATCAGATTGTAAATACGATCGCAACAAGGGGGACACCATCATGATCCAGACCATTAAAATCGGAACGCTTAAGTGGCATTACATCCAGGACCCTTCCGACGAAGACCTTGGCTTCCTGAAGAACAATTTCCACTTTCACCCCCTCGACATCGAAGACTGTAAGAGTGTGAATCAGCGCCCCAAGATCGATATATACGACGATTATTATTTCCTCATCCTCCACTTCCCTCATTACGACCGCTGGAACCGTTTCCTGAAAACCAAGGAGGTGAAAATCTTCTGGGGTAAGGATTACATCATCACCATCGGCAAGAGCCACTGGGTGGTAAGCAGTCTTTTTAACAGCGCCAACGAACACAGCGATCCATACGAGATTCTGCAGGTCGGCACATCCGATGCCCTTCTATACAAGATTCTCGAAAAACTAATGCAGGAAACCCTTTCCCTCATCAGCAAACTTGGTATCGAACTTGAATTAATCAACAGAGAACTTTTCAGTAAAAAAGCTGAGAAAACAATTGAGCGGATTTCGCTTACGCGGAAAAACATCATCCACCTCAATACAATTTTCAAACCACAACTTCGTCTTTTCCAGAAATTTGAGAGCGGGCAGATAGAAGGCTATGCCGAAAACATGGAAGAATACTGGGGTAATATCCTCGATTATTACCAGAAAATGTGGGATATGATTGAGGACTATGAAGAGCTCATCGAAGGCCTCGCTAAAACATTTGATTCGTTGCAGACGAACCGAACCAATGAGATCATGAAGGCACTTACGATCATTTCGGTGATCATCCTGCCTCTGACACTCATCGCCAGCATGTATGGGATGAATATTGGCCTTCCCGGGCAGAACCACCCGCACTCTTTCTGGAGATTGGTCGGTATCATGGTAATAATTACCGGGGTGCTTATCTGGGTATTTAAAAGAAAGAAGTGGCTGTAGGAATTATCTGAATTTACTTATTGCCCGGGTTCACTTTCATCGTGCAACCCCATGATTTCCTCCTGTTTGCGTATGCTCTCCTTGTGAACAAGCTGCAAAATCTGTAAAAGAAACTCCCTGCCAAGGCCAAGTTTGGAGCCAATATTCAGCCGGTCGTAAATAATATCGGCCCAACGCCGGATTTGCAATACCGTTATGTTGTTTTCACGTTTATATTGGCCAATCTCTTCAACAATCCTCATTCTTTTAGCCAGAATATCAAGCAGTTCGGCATCAATTTTATCTATTTCGCGGCGCAGTTGCTCCAGTAATGTCTCGAACTCCGGAGTTCCTGATACCTGGCGAACTGTCAATGAATTTATAAGTTCGGATAGCTGGTCAGGGGTAACCTGCTGATCGGCATCGGTGAGGGCTGCAACTGGATTGATGTGTGATTCAATCATTAAGCCGGCCATCCCGAGGTCGAGGGCTTTTTGCGAAACGTCATGCAGCAGGTCGCGCCGGCCGCAGATGTGGCTCGGATCACAGATTACCGGCAGGCCCGGTACAAGCCTCTGCAATTCTATGGGTATCTCCCACATTGGCTGGTTGCGGTAAAGGGCATGCTTATAGAAATAAAAACCCCTGTGCACAGCAGCAATCTTTGAAATACCTGCTTTGCTCAGCCGTTCAATGGCGCCAAGCCATAGTCTTACATCAGGATTTAACGGATTTTTCACCAGCACCGGAACATTCGTGCCTTGCAATGTCTCACAAAGCTCCTGCACTGTAAATGGATTGACAACTGTACGCGCACCAAACCAAAGGATATCTATACCATGTTTTAATGCAGCCTCAATATGCGCCGGTTTAGCCACCTCAACTGTTGTCAACAGACCGGTTTCGGCTTTTACTGCCTGAAGCCATTTCAGCCCTTCAATACCAACACCTTCAAAACCGGCAGGACGAGTACGTGGTTTCCAGATTCCTGACCTGAATACCTTTACCTGGGGTATTTTTTTTAATCCGCGAGCGGTTTCTATAACTTGCTCAAATGATTCTGCACTACACGGACCACTGATAACCAACGGTTTATCCCCAACAGGAATCCAGTTTTCAATTTTTTCTATTGTAAGATTGTTGTTCATGAGAGCTTCAGGTAAAAATAGAACATTTACCTGTCTCTAGTGTTTGAAGGTGGTACAATTTTCGCCTGCTGCGCGGTATTTCGCTAACTGTGCACCTAAACATAATTATTGCTAAATTTGCTAACTGCAACCAGGTTTACACAAAGAACTAATAGTGAATATCTTATGAGTGAAACGAAGAGAACGAAGATCGCACAGGTGTTGAAGCATCACGCTGAATCAGAAATCGGGAGTACAATTAATATTAAAGGCTGGGTTCGTACCAAACGCGGCAATAAAAATGTAGCATTTATTGCAGTGAATGACGGTTCGACCATCAACAGCATTCAGGTTGTTGCCGACCTTGCCAGCTTTTCAGAGGAACTGATGAAACTGGTTACAACCGGCTCGTGTATTTCGGTAAACGGCATCCTGGTTGAATCTCCCGGTTCGGGCCAGGCTGTAGAAATCCACGCAAGTGACATTGAAGTTTATGGCACAGCCGATGCCGAAACATATCCATTACAGAAAAAAGGTCACACCCTCGAATTTCTCCGCGAAATCGCCCATCTCCGTCCACGTACCAACACATTCGGTGCTGTTCTGCGAATTCGTCATCATGTTGCCTTCGCCATTCATAAGTATTTCAACGACAAAGGCTTCTATTACCTCCACACACCCATAATCACCGGCAGCGATGCCGAAGGCGCAGGAGCAATGTTTCATGTAACTACGCTTGATCTCAACAATATTCCGAAAACTGCTGAAGGTGAGGTCGATTTCAAAGAGGATTTCTTTGGAAAGAGCACCAATCTTACCGTTTCCGGACAACTTGAAGGCGAATTGGGAGCGCTGGCTCTTTCAGAAGTTTACACTTTTGGACCTACATTCCGTGCCGAGAACAGCAATACACCGCGCCATCTTGCCGAATTCTGGATGATTGAGCCTGAAATGGCCTTCTATGACATCACTGATAATATGGACCTGGCCGAAGATTTCGTTAAATATATCATCAGGCATGTACTCGATCATTGTTACGATGATCTGGAGTTTCTGCAAAAGATGTACGACAACGAGCTGATTCCCAGGCTCAACTTCGTTATTGAAAATGATTTTGAACGTCTTCCCTACACCCGGGCCATTGAAATACTCACTGTATCAAAGCAAAAATTTGAGTTCCCGGTTTCCTGGGGAATTGACCTGCAGGCCGAACATGAGCGTTACCTCGTTGAACAACATTTCAAAAAACCGGTTATTCTCACTGATTACCCGAAAGAAATCAAAGCGTTCTATATGAAACAGAACGACGACGGAAAAACCGTGAGGGCAATGGACGTGCTTTTCCCAAGGATTGGAGAGATTATCGGCGGATCGCAGCGTGAAGAAAATTACGAAAAGCTTAGGGAAAGAATAACTGAATTAGGAATTCCTGAAAAGGACATGTGGTGGTATCTCGAAACACGTAAATTCGGAACCGCTCCTCATAGTGGTTTTGGCCTGGGCTTTGAGCGGATGATACTCTTTGTTACCGGAATGGCCAATATCCGCGATGTGATTCCATTTCCCAGAACTCCTCAGAATGCTGAGTTTTAAAACTTAAAGCGCAAGTTCATCAGCTTAATAATTGAAAACAGGATAATTATTGCCCGGGTAAGCATTTGCTACCGGTTACTTTTGTGACTAAATATGATTAACTAATAACTTACATTTATAAAATGCTCAATCAGCGATTACAGCAACGCATGTTGCAGAAGCTTTCACCACAGCAGATACTGCTGATGAAGCTCCTGCAAATCCCTTCGCTGGCACTTGAGCAAAGAATCAAGCAGGAAATCGAGGAGAATCCTGTTTTGGAAATTTCAGATGATTATGAGGATGAATCTTCTCAGGATACAGATGGTGAACTGGAAGGATCAACAACCGCCGAAACTGCAGATGACGATGGTCCGGACAACGATATTGATATTGCCGATTACCTTGATGATGATGATATTCCTGCCT
>DAONEL010000174.1:0-4213 GCA_035403045.1 Bacteroidales bacterium | reverse complement strand
ACCAAAAACCAGGAGTATGACAGGCAAACAAAGAAAGTCATAAAAAGAGTATTTGATAAAGATACCATTGCACTCGATATAGGATGTCATAAAGGCGAAATTCTTGATCTTTTTCTTAAGTTTGCTCCAAAAGGGCAGTATTACGCTTTTGAACCTATACCGGATTTATTCCGTTTGCTGAAGGCAAAATATCTGAATCTCCCGAACTGTCACGTTTTCGACCTGGCATTAGCTAATGACAAGGGAACGGCCGATTTTAACCTGGTTTTGGATGACATGGCTTTCAGTGGCCTGAAAAAACGTGATTATAATAAGAGCTTTGAGTCACAAACAATAACTGTAAATACTGACAGGCTTGATGATGTAATTCCTTCAAACATTGATGTTGATTTTATAAAGATAGATGTTGAGGGGGGGAGATGCAAGTTTTTTACGGGTCTTTTGAAACATTAAAACGATGCAGGCCTATCGTTGTTTTTGAACATGGACTCGGTGCTTCTGAATATTATGGAACTAAACCAGAACAAGTTTTTGATTTCTTAAGTAGCTGTGGGCTAAAAACTTCTACAATGAAAAGATGGTTAAAAGGAGGCCCGGAACTGACAAGATATGAATTCATTACACAATACAACCGAAGACTTAACTACTACTTTATAGCTTATCCTGATTCTGTTAAAAGTATTTAAGAAAATAGCCATTCCTAAAATACATTCACTTCCATCTCCAGTTTCACACCAAACTTTTCAAGGACTTTATTCTGGATTTTTCCCGCCAGGCTTATTATGCCAAAACCTGAGGCGTCACCGTAATTTACCAGCACAAGGGCTTGTTTTGGGTGCACGCCGGCATCGTCTTCGCGGTATCCTTTCAATCCGCATTGTTCTATCAGCCAGCCGGCTGCAAGTTTAATAGTCTCGTCAGGCTGGGGGTAAACAGGCATTCCGGGATATTGGTTTTGAAGAATTCTGGCTGTTGTGGCTGAAACCACCGGGTTTTTAAAGAAACTGCCTGCATTTCCGGTAACAGCAGGGTCGGGTAATTTGCTCCGGCGGATCCGGCAAACTGCATCACTCACTTCAGCCACCGATGGTTTGGTGACACCCATGGCTTCAAGTTCCTGTTTTATTGCTCCATATCCTAGCTTTAACTCCGGGTGTTTCGAAAGGCGAAACGTAACCGAATGGATAAGAATCCTGCCTTTGAGCTCTCTTTTAAAAATGCTGTCGCGGTAGCCAAAACCACATTCATGTTTGTTAAAAGTCTTTTCTGCTCCCGTTTCCAGGTCGATAGCTTTGAGCGAATGAAAACAGTCCTTGAGTTCCACGCCATAAGCGCCGATATTCTGAACCGGGCCTGCACCCACGCTGCCGGGGATAAGCGAGAGGTTCTCAAAACCGCCCCAGCCATTGGCTACTGTCCACGTTACCAGGTCGTGCCATGCTTCACCGGCAGAAGATTCAACCAGCACTGAGTCATCAGTTTCTTCAACAAGCTGAATACCTTTATTCAACACATTGACCACCATTCCGTCAAAATTGCCGGTAAACAGAATGTTGCTGCCACCGCCCAGCACGAGGTGCAGTTTACCTTTTAACATGCCGCTCGTTGCCAGTTCTGCGGCATCTTCTTTACTCCTGATTTCGGTAAATTCTCTGGCAACAGCACTGATGCCAAAAGTGTTGAAAGGTTTCAGCTGTATATTTTCAAGGATTTTGAGCATCGGTGAAATAAGGTTTTTGCCTGCATCGTTATTCCTGCCGGGCAAAATTACTGTATTCCCGGCTAAATCGCCTGCCAGAAGCAATAATTGAACCGAATAAACTAATTTCGCAAAACCATCATGCGAAGGAAGAAAGTCATCATATCAGTCATTAACGACCTTGTTACCGACCAGCGCGTTGACAAAACGGCCAGAGCTCTGCTGGACCTCGGTTTTGAAGTTGTGATGGTGGGCCGCCAGAAGCATGACAGTATGCGCATGCCTGAAAAGCCTTATGAAACGCACAGAATGAGGCTCTTATGGGAAAAGGGCCCATTGTTTTACGCGGAGTACAATACAAGGCTGTTTTTTTACCTGCTGGCAAACCGATCTGATTTGCTGGTTAGCAACGACCTGGATACTCTGTTGCCTAACTTCCTGGTAAGCAGGTTTTTCAGGATTCCATTGGTTTACGACAGCCACGAATATTTTACCGAAACGCCGGAACTTGTCGGAAGGCCCCGCGTGCAGGGAATCTGGAAACAGATCGAAAAATGGATTGTTCCGAAGCTCAGGGACTGCATCACGGTGAATCATTCGATTGCCGGCTTATTCAGGAATTTATACGGAGTTGATTTTCAAGTTGTAAGAAATATTCCTGCAAGGAAGAACTACGATGGAATTCTCTCGCGAAAGGAACTTGGGCTGCCAGATGATAAGAAAATCGTTCTCATGCAGGGAGCAGGAATCAACATTCAGCGCGGAGCCGAAGAGGCGGTTGAAGCGATGAGATACACCGAAGGGATTGTGCTGGTGATCGTTGGGGGAGGCGATGTGATGCCTTTGCTCAAAAACCAGGTCATTGAATCAGGACTAGAAGAAAAGGTAAAATTCATTCCAAAGCAGCTTCCTGAGAAGCTTTTTTCATACACCGCAAATGCCGACCTGGGCCTGGCTATCGACAAGGATACAAATATCAACTACAGGTTCAGCCTGCCGAACAAGCTTTTTGACTATATTCATGCAGGAATACCGGTGCTGGTTTCACCTTTGCCCGAAATCAAGCACATTGTTGATCAATACCAGGTGGGTGATTTCATCGAAAGTCATGATCCACAGCATATTGCATCTAAAATGTCGGAGATGCTGAGCGATGAAAGCCGCATTGCAATCTGGAAGCAAAACCTGGAAGCCGCCGCTGGCGAGCTTAACTGGGAAACTGAGAAACAGGTACTGGTTAAAATTTTCTCAAAATATGCCTGACCGACATTTAAATATTGTTTCGTTTGCAATACCGTACCCACCCAATTACGGCGGTGTGATTGATGTTTACCACAAACTGGTTGCACTGAAGAAATTGGAGGTGAAAATTCACCTTCATTGCTTTGAATATGACCGAAAACCTGCAGACGAGCTTGAAAAGCTTTGTCAATCAATACATTATTATCCAAGGAAGACAGGGCTTAGCTCAGCACTTTCGTTGAAACCTTATATTGTTGAAAGCCGCAAAAGCGATGAATTGCTTAAGAACCTTACGGCCAATGATTACCCCATCATTTTTGAAGGGCTGCATACCTGTTATTATTTGCCGCATCCGGCGCTGTCGGGTCGCAAGCTGATATACCGCGAAAGCAACATTGAACATGATTATTACCGGTACCTGGCCAAAGCCGAAAGGAGTCCTTTTGTTAAGTTGTACATGCTGGCAGAAGCTATAAAACTTTCCCGCTATCAAAAGGTGCTGAAGCATGCTTCGGCGATGCTGGCGGTATCGCAGCAGGATGCGTCGTACCTGCATTCAAAATTTCCTTCACAAAAAGTAATGTATCTGCCCAGTTTTCATGGAAACCAAACCGTGAAATCATTGACCGGAAGCGGCAGCTATGCGCTTTACCACGGAAACCTGACAGTAGCCGAAAATATTAAGGCAGCCTCCTACCTGGTCAGGGAAGTGTTTAACGACTTAGATATTCCCCTCAAAATTGCCGGTCTGAATCCGCCGAAATCGTTGAAAAGACTCGCCGATCAATATGGCAATGTAGCGCTTATTGCGAGTCCTGACGAGGAAAGGATGCACCAGTTGGTAAGTGAAGCGCATGTGAATGTGATGGTTACGTTTCAGCCGACAGGGCTTAAGCTCAAATTACTGAACACGTTGTACAACGGGCGGTTTGTGCTTGTTAATCCTGATATGCTCATCGGTACGGGGCTCGATCCTCTGTGCGAAACTGCCAGTGATGCTCTCTCTCTTAAAGCCTCTATACTTCACCTTTTCAATGAAACTTTTGATAGCGGAAGAATAAGGCAGCGAGAAACAGTTCTTAAGGAATTTTATTCAGACGATGATAATGCAAAAAAATTGCTGGAGGTAGTCTTTAAAGATTAGATAAAGGCTTGCAACCATATAAAAGCAAAAAGCCTTGTAAATTATTGATTTACAAGGCTTTGTATTCGCATTTGCGGTCCGGACGGGACTAAATTAACTTCACCGGTTTGCGCTCTTCTATATTAAAT
>DAONEL010000173.1:0-4245 GCA_035403045.1 Bacteroidales bacterium | reverse complement strand
AGTGCGCTGAACGAAATCCAGGTAGCGGCGTCGAGGCTGAAAGTGGTAGCATGATCCTGGCACAGGCTTTCCAGCGCCCGAAGATCAGATGATTTCTCACTGCGCAACAGGTTACGCATTTTGGGAATTTCAGGGGCGTTCAAAGGAACAACTACATAACCTGTTCTCACAATGTTTTCCCTTAGCTGGAAATTGGCCTGGTTAGCCTGGTAGTAGTCTGCAATTTCCTTTTCAGTGATCGTAGTATCAAGTTTTTGACGTACCAGTTCTGATTCGTACTCATACATAATGAGCGAATTACGGTACTGGTCAAGCTCCTTGCTGAAGTCAAGCTTGTCGCTGCTGAGATTGTTCTCAGCCTGCTGTAACAGGAGTTGCTGACGAATCCAGTTGTTGATGTATGTCTTCACAAGGTCGGTGCTGTCCTTGGGATCGGTTCCTGCCGGAACCAGGCCTTTGAGATCATCCGGGTAAAGGTAAGTGTCGTTAACGCGCGCCACGGGTTCCTGCTTGCTGCCATGGCCAGGCAGCAGGCTGCATGAAGCGGCTAAAAACATGGCCGGTATTAAGATTAAAAGCCTTGGCATTACTGGTTACCCGTGATTGACTTCAATACGTCCTTGTTGACCGTGAAGGGGTATTTTTTTCTCAACTCTTTTATCCATTCCTGTTCCAGGTAGTTCTGGTAGTCGGCGGTTATTATTCCTTTGGCCTCGCTGAGCTGTTTCGGCTCCTTGCTCACTACCTGTTTGATGTCAATTGCCAGTAGCTTGCCCTTGTCGTCGGTCATGCCGGTATAGAAGCCTTTAACCCAGTTAAGGCTGTCCACCATTGCATTTTCACCCTTGAGGAATTTTTTGCGTTCAGCCGAAAGGCTAACAATCGTATCATGGTTGAACTTAGGCAGAATCTGGTCGAACGACAATCCCTTTTTCACATACTTTTTGAGTGTTTTGGTGATTTTCGGGTCATCGTAGGTGTAGATTGTAGCATCCACGCGATCGTCCCACAGGTAATTGTTCTTGTTCTGCTCGTAGAAATTCTGCAGCCCGGTGGTGTCCTTGATGGCTTTTGACCAGACTTTTTTATCGGTAAGGTCAAACAGCAGTATGCCGTCGTGATACTCATTCATGAGTGAGCGGAATTCAGGATACTTGTTTTCGAGCTGTCCGTCGGCATAAGCCTGGCACTTTTCATCGCTGAAAAGGTTGAACTGCGAAAGGATGTATGTCGGGATGTGAAGCGTATCACCCTGGTGCTGGTGGGCAGCGATATATTTCGCCAGGTCGGCCTGGGTGTAGCTTTTGCTGCCTATTGTAAAGATTGTTTCCTTCAGGTCAGCGTCAGCGGGAACAGTCCATTTTCCGGCGAAAACCGATGCATCAACAATAGTCGATAATTTGTCGAGAGCGGTTGTGTTCTCACTATAGCCATACTCCTTCTTTGCCTTATCAACAAAAGATTTCTGCGAGACCACGGTACGATCGCTCTTGGTAACCTTTTGTTTCAGGTCGTTCTTTTCGTCTTCGAGTGAGCCGACAGGTTTGCGCTCAACGAGCTTAATTATATGCCAGCCAAAATCGGAGATGAAGGGTGCCGAATAATCTCCGGGGTTTTTGAGGTCGCGGATCGCATCAATAAATTGCGGGATCATGCGGTTGACGCCGAACCAAGGCAGTACGCCGCCTTTGTCAGCAGTGCTTTTGTCACCGGAGTATTTTTTTGCCAGGGCAGCAAAATCGCCGCCATTGCGAAGCAGTTCGTAAACCATCTGGGCCGAATCTGCCATCTTTACTGAGTCGGCAGCCGTTGCTTTCGGCGGGAACAGAAGAAGTATGTGGGCAATCTGCACTTTGCCGAGCGCAGGCTTTTTCGAAACCACTTTGATGAGGTGATACCCGTAATCGGTGCGGACAGGCATCGATACTTCACCTTCTTTGGTGTTGTAGGCAGCTGTTTCAAAGGGGTAAACCATGTCGAAAGCTGTGAAGTAGCCCAGGTCGCCATTGTTTCCTTTCACTGTCCTGCCCTGTACTGTTCTTGTTCTCGCTGATTCGTCATCTGAGTTTTCTGCAGCAACCTTGCCGAAATTTTCACCTTTCATAATACGTTTGCGCAGCGACAGGATACGGTTCCATGCGGCGAGTGTGTCAGCCGGTGATGCCTGGCGACTGCAGCGGATGAGTATATGGCTGGCCCTGATGTCATTAAGTTTCCGCTGGTAAGCTTCGCTAATTAACGATTCAACAGCCTGGTCGTCAACCATGTAGGGTGCCGAAAGCTGTTTGCGGTAACCGGCTAATTCATCACGGAACGAACGAAGGGTGTCGAGGCCGAGTTCGGTAGCCTCTTTCACCTTGAGGCGGAAGTTGATGTAAAGTTCGAGGTACTCCTCCAGCGCCTTAGTATCGAGCGCTTCACCTTTAACATTGTTTTTCTGATAAACATTCAGGAATTCGCTGCGGGTGATTTTTTCACCGGCAACGTCCAGTATAACCGGATCAACGGTTGATTGAGCTGAAATAAATCCCGGAGCGAAGAGTAAAGCGATGATTGTAAGGCTTTTAGCCAACCTTTTCATAGGTATTCGGTATTAAATTGTAGTTTGGTTAGGATTGTGAGATATAATTGTATTGATGCAAAAACGATCAGATGCCTGATTTGTTATCTGCTGTAGTTGGGAGCTTCACGGGTAATGGTAATATCATGCGGATGGCTCTCCACAACTCCTGCAGAAGTTATCTTAATGAACTTTGCCTGTTGCAGAGTATTGATATCGGATGAACCTGTATAGCCCATGCCTGCCCTTAATCCGCCCACCATCTGGTGAATGACTTCCGAGAGTGAACCTTTGTATGGAACCCTTCCGACGATGCCTTCGGGTACGAGTTTCGCTATATCGTCTTCAGCATCCTGGAAGTAGCGGTCCTTTGAGCCTTTCTGCATGGCTTCGATAGAACCCATTCCCCTGTATGTCTTGAATTTGCGTCCTTCAAAAATGATTGTTTCACCGGGTGATTCGTCCACACCGGCAAACAGTGAACCTGCCATGATACTGCTGGCACCCGCGGCAAGTGCTTTTACGATGTCGCCTGTGTAACGGATACCGCCGTCGGCAATTACGGGTATGCCGGTGCCTTTCAGGGCTTTGGCCACATCATAAATGGCTGACAATTGTGGCATACCTATGCCGGCAATAACACGGGTTGTACAAATTGATCCGGGCCCTATGCCCACTTTCACCGCATCGGCGCCGGCTTTCATCAGGTCGGTGGCGGCTTCGGCAGTGGCAATATTGCCGATGATCAGTTGCAGTTCGGGGAAATGATGTTTTACCTTGCGGGCCATTTCAATCACGCCTTTGCTGTGGCCATGAGCGGTATCAATCACTATTGCATCCACCGAATTCCGCACGAGTTCGCTCACACGGTCAATCGTGTCGGAAGTAACGGTGACGGCAGCAGCAACACGCAACCTTCCCCGCTCATCCTTGCAGGCGTTGGGCCGTGCTTTTATTTTAATGATATCCTTGTATGTGATGAGCCCGACAAGCCTGTAATCCTTGTCAACAACCGGCAATTTCTCAATTTTATGCTCCTGCAGAATGTCGGCGGCCTTTTCAAAATCGGTGAACTCAGTTGTAGTGATCAGGTTTTCCCTTGTCATTACTTCGGCTACCGGCCTTCCGGGATTGCGCTCAAAACGGAGGTCGCGGTTGGTGATGATACCCACAAGCTTTCCCGAGTGGTTTACAACCGGTATTCCGCCAATACTGTGCTCCTTCATGATACCAAGGGCGTCGGCTACCAGCGCATTTTCCTTGAGGGTGATAGGGTCGAGGATCATGCCGTTTTCGGCGCGCTTCACCTTCCTTACTTCGGTTCCCTGTTCTTCGATCGACATATTCTTGTGAAGAACTCCTATGCCGCCTTCTTGTGCCATGGCAATGGCCATCACCGATTCGGTAACAGTATCCATGGCAGCAGAAACGATGGGAATGTTCATACTGATACCCCTGGTGAAATTGGTTGATACATCTACTTCGCGTGGTAACACTTCGGAATAGGCCGGCACCAGCAATACGTCGTCGTACGTCAGGCCTTCACCTACGAATTTGTTGTCATCATAGAACATAGCCTTTTTTTTGGAAGGTGCAAAGGTATTAATTTTAGCGAAAGGGCTTCTTAAAAATTGTTAAGGACAGCCTTGAAAATGCGGAGATTATCAAGGGAAATTTTATTATTT
>DAONEL010000172.1:0-4282 GCA_035403045.1 Bacteroidales bacterium | reverse complement strand
ACCAACCGGACTTACAGGCTTGTAGAAACATTACAGATTAAAGACAGGCAGCAGGTTTCGGGCTTTGCATGGTACCCGCTGGCCCACGAAGTCAAGAACCAGGTTCCATCTGTTGAAAGCTTTTGCCGTTTATCGGAAGCATTAAGTTCAAACATCAAGGTCGGGGACGCCCGCTTCAAATTGGGTGAGGTGAGGGCTACTGATGGCAATTTCACTGACTTTTTCGGATTATCGCTGACCTCGGGAAAGAAAGGTAATGTGCTAAGTTCACCCGATAAAATACTGCTTTCGGAAAAAACCGCCGCCATGATCTTTGGCACCACCGATTGTGAAGGCAGGCAACTGGAAATGCAAAACAGGTTATTTACGGTTTCGGGCGTGATCAACCAGCTGCCGGCAAACACGCATCTATCGTTTGATGCGCTCATATCCAACTCGTTTCTCGAAAACAACAATGATTATTACATCGGTTGGACAGGAGGCGTCACCTTTGTTTCGTACCTGAGATTGGTTCCCGGAGCTTCAGCTGAGCAGGTCAGAAGTGCTGTTAACAAGATTTTGGATCAGTATGTAAATATTCCAAACAAAGGCAACGGAATAAAAGAAACCACTGAACTGCAGAAGGTTGCTGAGATTCACCTGCATAGCGACCCAGCCTGGCGCGATATAGGCACTAATCGCAGCCTGAGCTCGCTGTACCTGATCACCCTGATCGGGTTGCTGCTCCTCGTAATGGCGGTGTTTAACTATATCAGCCTGTATATTGCCCAGAAAGCAGGGAAAATCAAAGACACCGGAATTCTCTCGGTTCATGGCGCTAACCGCTTAAGCCTCCGTGAGCAATTATTTATCGAAGTACTGATTATTTCACTCATTGCCAGCATAATAGCTTTAATACTGTTTCAATTATTTACCCCTTATCTCAACTCGTTTTTCAATACAAAGGTCTCCATCCGGGATAATCTCTTTGTAACTGCACTGTTCATGGTGGCGCTAAGCATCATACTTTCAGTGATTATCACCTTCTTTTCGGGCAGGAATTTCTCCAGGCCCGATCTCACCAAATTGCTGAAAGGTGAAGCCGTTGGAGGCCATAAGATGACGGCCGGAAGAGTGCTGGTTGCAGTTCAGTTTTTTGTAATCACCGTTCTGCTCATTGCAGGGCTTTACGTTAACCGGCAATATAAATTTCTGCTTAACAAGGACTTGGGCTTCGACTCAAAAAATGTGCTGGTGCTCTCGACAGATGCAAACCTGACTCCCGACCAATTTTTTCAATTCAAACAACAGTTGCTCAGATATCCTGAAATCTCAGGTGTGTCTGTTACCACCCAAAGCCTTGGATCGGGACTCACCTCTAATGGTTACCGGTTGCAGGGAGACGAGGGTGTTTCGATGTTCAATGTAATTTATACCGATGCTTCCTTCCTGGATTTGTTCAATATCAAACTTACCTCGGGCCGTAATTTTCATGACGATGCGAAGGCTGACAGCAACTCCATTATAGTGAATGAAGCCATGGTGAAATTTGCCGGATGGCAGGAACCGCTGGGGCAAACTATCAAACGCAATGGCCCGCTGAAGGTTATTGGCACTGTAAAGGATTTTAATTTTTCGCCGCTTAACGAGAACATCAGCCCATTGCTCATCATGTGCAACCCGGCTTATGATGGCTGGAATTACAGCTATGTCAACATACTTTGTCAAACAAATGACATTCAGCAACTTGTCAGCAGGATAAAATCAGCCTGGGACAAAAGATTCCCTGATGCAGCGGTAGAAACGGGTTTCCTCGACCAGCAGGTGGCCGCCAACTACTCAGTACTTGTATCAGCAGGCCGCATGCTCACATTCTTCACACTCCTGATAATGCTTATCGCCTGCCTGGGGTTGCTGGGACTTGCCTCTTATATGGCTCAGCGCAGGACTAAAGAAATCGGTATCAGGAAAACCAACGGGGCAACAACCCGGCAAATGATGGTTTTGCTGAACATTACATTCCTTAAATGGATCGGTTTTTCCATGCTGCTGTCGTTCCCCGCAGGGTGGATACTTATCAGACTGTTCCAGGGTGAGTTTGCCTACAAGGCTTCAGTGAATGCCTGGCTGTTTCTGAGTGCAGGGCTGCTTGCATTGCTCACCGCCCTGCTTGCAATTACCCATCAAACCTGGAAAGCCGCATCGCGAAACCCGGTGGAAGCATTGCGGTATGAATAATATTGAGCCTTAGAACGCGAGATAACAGAAGTGAATAAATCACATTAAAACGAAATATGATTTCAATCAATATCAGGCAATCGTTGCGCGGAATGCGTAAAAATAAGATGTTCACAGTGCTGAATATCGCCGGGTTTGCGGTGGGTTTCTCAGCCTGCATGATACTCACCCTCTATGCTTACCGGGAGTATTCGGTTGACCGCGATGTACCCGGCAGCAAGAACATTTACAGGATAATTGATACCAAAGATCAAAATGCATTAATAGATTATGATGTCCTTCCAAAACTCAAAGAACAGTTTCCCGAAATACTGCTGTCGGTGCCTGTTGGGTACTGGGGTAGCAGCAACGACCTGCCATACCTCAAGGAAGAAGGTAAAGATAATTTCATACGCATCAGGGATTTGATAAGCACCACCAACGACTTTTTCAAGCTCTTTTCATTAAAAATTATTGCCGGAGATGCAAAATCGCCGTTCATCGGAAAAAAGTCGGCTGTCATAACCAAATCTACAGCGCTGAAACTGTTTGGCACTACTGAAGTTGTGGGCAAAATGGTTGATATGAATCATTACTTCCAGGCAACTGTTACTGCTGTTGTGGAGGATATGCCATCCGACATGAGCCTCGGTGCTGACCTGTTTCTGAACAGTGAAAACCCCGATTTCCGCTTCTCACAAAACTGCAACAACAATATCTGCTATAATCCCGTGCCTGCTTATCTGTTGCTGGCCGAAGGCGTCAATCCGCGCAGCTTTCAGGAAAAAATGAGTCGCAATCTTCCGGCAAATAAAACGGAGGTAAAAGTTGTGACACTTCAGCCACTTACCGATATCTATCTGAATACCAATATTGAAGGAGGTGATCACAAATCGGGCAGCCGCAGCATGATTGGGATTTTCCTTTCGATAGCATTGCTCACCCTCTTGCTTTCCGTTATCAATTATATAAACTTCTCTATTTCGCGGCAGCTTTCAACGCTGAAGGATTTTGGCATAAAACTAACCAACGGAGCCGGCATTACCCAGTTAAGGGCTTTCTACGCCGTGGATGTAGCCATTCTCATCAGCATTTCAGTGGTTATTGCGATTGGTATCTCACTACTTGCCCTGCCATATGCATCTGATTTGCTTGACACCCCGCTCAAAGCAAAACTGCTGCTTCAACCCGGGCTTTTACTTCCATTCCTGGGGGTGATTGTTGTGGTATGGCTGTTATCGACCCTTGCACCACTGCTCATTCTCTCACGATTTGATATCCAGATGCTTTTCGGAAAAAAAGGTATGCGGCAGGGCCGGCAATACTGGCGAAATGTTCTTACCGTATTCCAGTTCTGCATTTCGATACTGCTGCTTTCCGGTTTGCTGGTGATACAGAAACAGTTGCACTATGTGAAATCATATGATCTCGGGTTCACTGCCGAGCGGTTGTTGCGCATCGACTTTCCACAGGATTTTAATAGCCGGCTTGCGCTTAAAAACAAACTTGAATGTATGCCTTTTGTGCTGAGCTTATCAATGACACATGCCGCAGCCGGAAGTGGCAGAATGTACATGGGCGATGAGGAGTCGACAAAAAAGGGGTTCTCGCCACGGACCATTTTCATCGATGAGAATTTTCTAAAAACATTCGGAATCAAACTGCTGAAAGGCAGGGATATGCTTTCAGGCGATTTGAAGAAGTCATGTTACATCAATGAAACTGCATTGAAAAAATATGAATGGGCTGATTTCGCCGGTAAAAAATTTAATAACGGTGAAAACGGCGGCTATAACATAATCGGCGTTGTAAAAGATTTCAACGTGGCGTCGCTGCATGATAATATAGAACCTGTCTGCCTTCTTTTCACTGATATGCAGGTGTCATCAGCAAATGTTCGACTTGCCGCCGGAAATATTTCAGACCAGATGAAGACTATTGAAAAAACGTGGCATGAACTGGCAGGCGATACTCCTTTCAATTTCTCCTTCTACGACAGTTACTTTGATTCACTTTACAATAAAGAACAACGACAGGCTGATACCATTGCCGTTTTCAGCCTGATTGCCTTTATCATCACCTGCAT
>DAONEL010000171.1:0-4344 GCA_035403045.1 Bacteroidales bacterium | reverse complement strand
GAAGCGCTTACGACCAAAATCAGGAAGTTCGCGAAGAAAGCCGGAAGCAAGGTAACCTACTATGTGTTACTGCTTTACAATGTGATGAACAACAAATCGACGCCTGTCAGGGCGAAGCTTACCATTGCAGCAGCCCTGGGTTATTTTATCCTTCCGACCGATGCTATTCCTGACCTTTTGCCCGTCCTGGGCTTTACTGACGACCTTGGCGTTTTAATGTTTGCACTGAAAAAGGTTGCTGATCATGTCACTCCTGAAATCAAGCACATGTCGAAAGAAAAATGCAGGCAATTATTCAGGCTTAACAGCGAAGAACCCGGTTCTGAAAATTGGGATACCGAAGCCGGGATTTAACTTGCGTGTGATATAATTCCGCAACCTGATGAGGGATAATATTGCTACATTTGTGTAAACCTAAATATGAAAAACTATGGCCACAGTAATTATCCTGGTAGTTGCCGGTATCCTGATCATATGGCTTATCAGCATCTATAACCGAATAATCCGCCTTCGCAACAGGCGTGAAAATGCATTTGCCGATATTGATGTGCAGTTAAGGCAGCGCCATGATCTTGTCCCACAACTGGTTGAAACCGTGAAAGGTTACGCCACCCATGAGCGTGAACTTCTCACCCGCATTACTGAAGCCCGCACCGCAGCAATGCAGGCCACCACAATTGATGAAAAGATAAAGGCCGAAACCAACCTGGCCGGCGCTTTGCAGGGACTTAAAATAGCTGTAGAAAACTATCCTGACCTTAAAGCAAACCAGAATTTCCTTCAGTTGCAGGAAGAACTCAGCGATATAGAGAATAAACTGGCTGCAGCCCGTCGTTTCTTTAATGCCGCCACCACCGAGTATAATACTGGCATCGAAACCTTCCCTGCAAATCTTATTGCTTCCAATTTCGGCTTCAGGCGTGAAACCATGTTCGACCTTGGCCCCGAAAAGCGCGAAACTCTTGAAGAACCTCCGGTTATCAAGTTCTGAACCATATGGAATACGTTGGCATCCACAGCCAGATCAGGAAGAATAACCTGAATTCCGTCCTGCTGCTGACAGCATTTCCCATCTTGCTGCTGGCCATGGTTTATGTATTCATGTTCTTTACCAATAACAATAACATTGAGTTTACCAATTCAATGTTCCTGTCTGCCGCACCCTATGTAATCATCGGGACTGCGGCCTGGTTCACGATAGCTTGGTTTATGCAGTCATCACTCATTAGGCTGGCTACAGGTTCGCGACCCCTTGAACGTACCGAAAACAAACGCGTATATAACCTGCTGGAGAACCTGTGCATTGCCAATGGCATGAAAATGCCAAAACTGTTCATCATTGAGGATGACTCGCTCAATGCCTTTGCCAGCGGACTGGGCGATTCGAACTACTCTATTTCCTTGTCGCGGGGCATAATCGACAAGCTTGATGATGACGAACTGGAAGGAGTTATTGCTCATGAACTCAGCCACATACGCAGCCGTGATGTGAGAGTGCTTATCTTCTCAATCATCTTTGTCGGTATCTTTTCGTTCATTGCCGAAATGGCTTTTCGCAGCCTGCGATTTGCCGGAGGAGGAAGACGCGAAAACGGCAAAAGCCAGGGAATGATCATTCTGATTGCCGTGGTAGTTTCAGCCGTTTGTTATCTGTTTTCCATTTTGCTGCGTTTCGGTATCTCACGTTCACGGGAGTATTTGGCTGACGCAGGTTCAGCTAACATGACCCATAATCCGCAGGCGCTGGCTTCCGCACTTCGCAAAATATCAGCCGATCCCGCCATTGAAGCCGTTGAAAGCCGGGATGTAGCCCAGTTGTTTATCGATAATCCGAAACCATCGGCTCACGGCTTCTCGTGGGACAACCTCTTTGCAACCCACCCGCCAATACAGAAACGGATTGAATTACTGGAACAATTTGTCTGATCAATATATCACAACCCTTTGAATAACCGCCAACTGCCCTTCAGGCTGCTAGCACTCACGCTGATAATCTCGCTTATCCTGCCGGTACTCATGAAGGATGGCATGTTCCTGGACGGGCTGCAATATGCTGTAGTTTCGAAAAACCTTGCCCATGGCGAGGGAACATTCTGGCAACCACATCTGAGCAACACCTGGAATAAATCAGGCAACCAGGCTTTCCTGGAGCATCCGCCGCTGGTTTTCGGAATTCAGTCATTGTTCTTCAAAGTCCTTGGCGACAGCCGCTATGTTGAACGTACCTATAGTTTTCTCACGGCTATTATCACCGCCCTGCTTATCGCCGGCATCTGGAGGATTATACACCTGAACGATAAGAATTTAAGAGAATTTGAATGGTTGCCCGTTGTATTTTGGATATCGGTCCCAATATGTTTCTGGTCATATCAGAACAATATGCAGGAAAACACGATGACAATCTTCACTACCGGCGCCATCTATCTCGGACTGAAAGCCCTGATAAAACAGCGAAAGATACATCTCAACCTGTTTCTGTCAGGTACATTCATTTCCCTGGCGTTTTTCTCAAAAGGTTTACCGGGACTATTCCCATTGACTTTGGTGCCACTTTATTTTATCATTAACAAACAGCCGGGAATCAGGTCAGCACTGCTTTATACCACTGAGATTCTGCTTATTACAGCCGCCTGCATCATTCTCATTGTGTTACCAAACCCTGTCGCTTACGAAAGCATGAGTTTCTGGCTTCACCAAAGGGTTTTGTCGCGTATTTCGGAAGATGTCACAACCGGTAACAGGTTCGATGTATTATGGAGAATATTTACAGAACTTCTGATCCCTCTCATCTTAACCGCGGGAATTATTTTTTCCGACAGGGCAAAACTGAAAGACAACCTGGCTTTGAGCGGAAAGAGTGCTCTCTTATTCCTGCTATTGGGCTTATCAGCAACTGCACCCATGGTTCTTACACTGGTGCAGAAAGGATTTTATCTTTTACCCGGGTTCCCGCTGTTTGCCATCGGGCTGGCGTCAATTGCAGCTCCGGCACTGTCAAAAGCATTGCAGAAACTTAGCGTGACCTCTTCATTTTTTATATGGTTCAGAAACCTGGCGGTCGTCATGCTAATCCTGTCATTTGTTTTTTCGTTCGCACAGTCAGGGAAGACAAGCCGCGACAGAGAAATACTGCATGATGTTTACATGATTGGCAGGGTTATGCAGCCACACTCGACAACTGGCGCCGATCTTTCACTTTACAATGACTGGCCATTCCAGTTATATCTCCTCAGATACTTTGATATCAGCACCGAACCCACCGACACCGGATCGCTGGAGTATTACATTGCGCCCAAAGAGAACGGCCATTCCGTGCCTCCGGGATTTCAGAAGGTAGAGTTAAACACGGTAAAAGTTACCCTTTACAGAAATAAAAAAACCGGCGGAAACACCGGTTACTGATCTTCAAAAAAGTCAGGAGCACATCACTGCCGGGCTTTAAGCGGCCAATGTCAGAAAAACTACAAGGTGCTAGCAGCCGCCCCCCGAGCTTGTTTCCTTCTTTACCGGCACTACTTTGACTGGTTTTTTCTCCTGTTTAATGGTTGGTGGAACTGTTGTTGTTTTCTTTCCAAATTCAGCTGTATCCAGTACAGGCATTTCGGCTTTCCAGCAAATATGCTGTGCTTCAGCCACGGAATCATTTAGTGGTAATTGCTTGTAAAAATCAAATCCTCCCTGCATTACCTCAACATTTCTGAATCCAACCTGCTGAAGCAAAAGCCATGGGCCGCTGGCCTGCAACTGGTCCTGACCGTAAAGGATAACCGGCTCTTTTGCATCGGCGAGCTCATCAAAAAAATCGAGCGACCGTTTGCTGAAAAGTTCCAGCACCGGGATATTGAGTGCATTCCCAATGTGTCCTTTGGCAAATTCGTCAGTATTGCGCACATCGACCAGTAGAAGCCCTTTGTCGCCTTTCAGTACTTTTTCGTACACCACCAGCGGTGATACCTGGCTGCCAGTATCAGCAAGCGCGGCAACAGCCTGTTGCGGGCTCAGTTTGTATTTCAGATCAGGCTTGCCTCCGGCCATAAGTATAATCAGCACAATGATCACCAGCAGCAAGGCTGATAACAATATCCAGTTTTTCTTTATGAACTTCTTCATAATCGGTAATTTATCAGATTAACAACCTCCTCCTGATGATTTTTCCACCGGTTTCCTTTCAACTTTCACCCTGGCAGGTTTCTGAGTGCTTTCGGCTTGAGCTGGCTGGTCAGCGCCCTGTTCAGCGCTGCCGGTAAAATACTGTCGGGCTGACTGCCTGAAACTATAAAGATCCAGGTCATTGCCCGATGCAGTGTTTGACGGTTCAATCCCTTTGATAATCGTATTGTACCA
>DAONEL010000170.1:0-4371 GCA_035403045.1 Bacteroidales bacterium | reverse complement strand
TCAGAAAAATATTTAACTTTGCCGCAGTTCCCGTGGAAAGATTTGATTGATTGCAACCACTGAAAAAAATGCTAAAGCAAAATTTTCCCTGATCAATCAGCCTTACACATTTTTTAATGCTAACCTCTAAAAAATAAGAGATGGGTTATTTATTCACATCCGAAAGTGTTTCGGAAGGTCATCCCGATAAGGTTGCCGACCAGATATCAGATGCATTGCTTGATGAATTCCTTCGTTTTGACCCTGATTCAAAAGTTGCCTGCGAAACGCTGGTAACTACAGGATTAACCGTATGCAGCGGTGAAGTTAGGACTAAGGGATATGTTGATATTCAGAAAGTCGTTAGAAAAACCATTGAGAAGATCGGTTATACTAAAGCTGAATACCGTTTCGACAACAATTCATGTGGGGTAATTTCGACAATTCATGAGCAGAGTGACGATATCTTCCAGGGCGTTCAACAGCTTAATCCTGAAGACCAGGGTGCCGGTGACCAGGGAATGATGTTTGGCTATGCCAACCGCGAAACCGACAGCCTTATGCCTTTACCTGTTGAACTGGCGCATATCCTTCTGCAGGAACTGGCTGCTATCCGCCGCGAAGGCAAAAAAATGAAATACCTCCGCCCCGATGCCAAAAGCCAGGTAACAGTTGAATATAATGACCGGAACAAACCTTTGCGTATTGATACACTGGTTATTTCAACTCAGCATGACGAATTCGTTCTTCCTGCAAACGACAGCCCTGAAGCTGCTGCAAAAGCCGAAAAGGAAATGCAGGATAAAATCAGGGAAGATATTGTTAAAGTACTGTTGCCAAGGGTTAAACAATCACTTCCCGCTCATATTCGTAAGCTATTTGTTAAAGATACCGTGCTGCACGTCAATCCGACCGGCAAGTTTGTGATCGGTGGGCCTCATGGTGACACCGGCCTTACAGGCAGAAAAATCATTGTTGACACCTATGGCGGCAAAGGCGCTCATGGCGGCGGAGCATTTTCAGGAAAAGATTCTTCCAAAGTTGATCGCTCGGCAGCCTATGCAGCCCGTCATATTGCTAAAAACCTGGTCGCAGCAGGTATAGCCGACGAAGTGCTTGTGCAGGTGGCGTATGCAATAGGTGTTGCCCAGCCGGTTGGTTTTTATGTAAACACATACCACACTGCCAAAGTGAAAGACGCCGCCGGGCGCAAATTAACCGATGGTGAAATAGCTGAAAAGGTAAAGAAGCTTTTTGACCTTCGCCCTTATGCCATTGTCAAACGATTCGGGCTGAAAAATCCAATCTTCGAACCTACTGCATCCTACGGGCATTTTGGCCGCGATCATTTTGAAAAAGAAGTAGAGGTTTATTATACCAACGGAATAACACGAACCGAAACAATTAACGGAACGGAACACTATTTCAGGAAAGTTGATTTCTTCTCCTGGGAAAAAACCGATTACGTTGATGTTATAAAGAAAGAGTTTGGTTTGTAAAAGCAACAAACCAGAGCAAAAAAAAGCCTCCCGTGATTCAGGAGGCTTTTCTTTTTGCCTGAAAACAGGCAAAATATTAAGCTCTGTTAATGACGAACAACCAGTTTTTTATTCGAAACCACATTATTGTCGTCAATCAATGATAAGGTGTAAACGCCATTGGCAAGCCATGAGATATCCAGCTTTGCTTCTCCGGCATAACGGTCAAGCGGTGTACGGCTCAAAGTCTGACCGGTAATATTTCTCAATAACAATTCTGACGAAGCTGTTCCGGGGCTCAGTTTATATTCAACGGTAACGATTGATGAAGCCGGGTTGGGAAAAGTCCGGCCAATAGCCATTGCATTTTCTTCAAGGCCCACACCGCTGATGTTGAATATTACAGTAACTGACTCCCTGATTTCTTCACGGCCCTTGGCAAGGTTGTAGAATTCATAAGTAATTGATGTTTTGCCTGCATTGCCGTTTGGCATATAATCGGCTCTGAATGACGCATCAGCTATACCAGGAGAAAGAGAGACAGCGTTTACTGATGTGTCGGTTGAGGAAGGATAACAGGTTTCGCCGAAACAAAATGAGTTCTCAGAACCTGGGACTTCCTGGTTAATTATCCGGCGAACGTACAATTCAACAGTTTCATCAGTATTGTTCACCACCTTTAATTGCTTCTCGAGTTGAGAAACCTGGACATCTGATGTAAATTCAACAAGAGTTGACGTATTTACTACTGCAGTATCACCATCCAGAATGGAGAAATTACCGGAAGTATGCCAGTTAACTGTCACTTCTGCTGCAACCCGGTGATCGAGGCTTGCGTTGTCGTAAAATTCGTAGGTAATTGTAGTTACTCCGGCTGTTCCACCAGGATAATAATCCCCGAGAAAAGCTGATTCGCCTATGGCGCCGGATACAATTGACAGTGCCGACATTGATGTATCGGTATATGGCCCGTAACACGTACCAGCAAAGCAAAACAGATTATAAGATCCTTCCATTTCTTTTACTACAATGCGGCGCACATATAACGAGAGGGTTGCACTGGTATTATTGCCGATACTAAGATCGAGCGGAACCAGATCGTCGTTCATGTTGCCGTAAACAGTTACAACGTTATTGTTGACAATGCCGCCATGATAATAGATATCCACTTCATTTTGTGCACTAACAGATAAAAAGCTGGCAATCAGGCATAGTAAGAGTATGCTTTTTCTCATAAGGATTTCTTTAATGAATATTTTTCTGCTATCGATCTATTGACAGGAAATAAACCCGGCATTCAGATCTTTCGTGTCAAAATTACTTCATTTTGAAATATTGGTGACATCCCTTTTCAAAATAATGCAGAAAGTTACATACGGCGATGAGTGCATCACAAATGGTCTTGATTTTATTCCGATCTTTGCAAAAAAATAAAAGTTAAATTATTGATAACCAACAACAATACTCATGAAAAACACTCTACTCACTATTCTATTCTCCTTGTTAATTGTATATGGCTTTGGACAGTCACAGCGGTTTATTCTTTTTGAAGAATTTACCAATGCCTGTTGCACACCATGTGCAGCTCAAAACCCGGCTTTTGACGCATTACTCTCAGCCAACGCAAATAAATGTACATCCATTAAATATCATACAAACTGGCCTGGTTCAGACCCGATGAATGCACAAAATCCTTCTGAAGTGGCAACCCGTGTATCATATTATGGTGTAGGAGGAGTTCCATATGCTGCGATAGATGGAACGGCTGTTTCGGGTGGCAGTTATCTTGGAGCCCCGGCAAACACAACACAGGCAAAGATTGATAATGAGTACGCAGTGCCTTCACCATTCGAACTATATATCAATCAGAGATTATCGGCCGGAAATGATACAATTTATGTAACAATGCTGGGTAAAGCAACCCAGAGTACAAGCGGCACATACCTGGCGCATATTGCTGTTATCGAAAAACACATCCATTTCAATTCGCCTCCCGGCACAAATGGTGAAAAGGATTTTTACAACGTGATGAAGAAAATGTTGCCATCCGCTTCCGGCACTGCCATATCAGGAACATTTTCTGCCGGCGATTATTTTGTCATCGAACAAGCCTGGAAGCTTGCTAACGTATACAATATTAACGAACTGAGTGTTGTTGGCTTTATACAGAATAACCAGAACAAGAAGGTTCAGCAGGCAGCTAACACCTCCTCAACCCCTATCAACGGAGTGTATGCCAATGATGTGGAACTGATGCAATTAGGATATCTTGCGCCTACTTACTGCACCAGCACCATATCTCCATCACTGACTATCCGCAATAATGGCTCATCACCATTGACGAAAGTTACTATAATGTATGGTGTTAACGGCAATTTGCAGTCGTTCGATTGGACCGGCAATCTCAATTTTCTTGAAAAAGCTACCATCCAGCTACCGGAAGCAAGTTTTACCCTTGCCCACGAAAATGAACTTGAGGTTTATGCTGTTAATCCAAACATGGTAAGTGACGAATACAAGAAAAATGATACAATTCACTATGCTTTCACTAATGCATTGCAGGTTGGGACAACTGCTACCGTCAAGATAAAGACTGACAATAATCCTGATGAAACTACATGGACTATAGTTGATGGTATTGGTAATGTAATTGCCTCGGGCGGGCCTTACACTAATTCAGCCACTATTTACACTCATGAAGTTCCTCTTGATTTTGGCACGTGTTATACTTTTACTATTTACGATTCAGGCGGTGATGGCCTGTGCTGTTCAAATGGTAACGGATATTTCAGGTTAAGCAGCGGTGCTACCATAATTGAATTTAACAATCAGTTTGGAGCAATGCATAGTACTCAATTCTATTCGCAGTCAGGAGTAGGAATAACAAAACCAGGCAATCTATTCAATGCATCGG
>DAONEL010000169.1:0-4410 GCA_035403045.1 Bacteroidales bacterium | reverse complement strand
GTTTGCGGCCGAGCCTCTTGCTGATCAGGTCGCCCACCTGTTTGATCTCCGGGGAGGTGACCAGGCTGACGAACAGCTTTTCCACATCGGCTTCAGGGATTTCCATACCCAGCTCGAAAGCGCGTTGGCTGTATGTGGGATATGCCGGGTAGTAAGGATCCACTGCCTTCATCGCTTTAAAATTGTTGAGGAGAATCTCGTAACGGGTATCAGGCTCCGATTTAAAGGTAACTTCTTTGCTGCCTTTCAGCACTTTATTATCGATGGGATTCCATTGGTACTCCTTGCTGTTGATCACGTCCTGCGGTATACTCTGGTCGATAATGCGTTTCATCACAGAATAGATCATCTGCTGCTTGGTGAGCCCATCCGGCTTGCCGTAATGCGATTTCAGTTCGTCGCGCAGTCCCCAGTGGCTGATGAGTTTCATGTCAGCCGGAAAACAGGTCTTGCCCGTTTTGCCCACCAGGTTGCCCATCATGATGTTGTATTCGGAAATGTACATGTCGCTTTTCGAAAGCGCTTCGGTGACCTTCTGATTCAATTCGGCAGGCACACGCGAGGTGAATACGTCTCCCATACGTGCATAAGCCCATTGGGTGCGGTTCCAGGCAACGCCCTGTTCGGTTTTTTCAGCCAGCGAATAGAACGGGAAATTAAGGGCGGTGATGAAGGCGATCTTATTTTGGAACAGGTCATCGGTAAGATGCGCAGAAGGGGAGAAGGAAGCAAAAATCTCATCCACGGGAGTGAGTTCAGGACCGTCCAGGTCCACCGGAACCCGCAGGTCCATGCCCATTTTGTTGAAGTTGCCGTAAAGTACTTCGAAGGCATTCTGCAGCTTTTCGAAGAGGATCTGCAATTTGACTGAATCGGCAACGAAATTTTCGGTGCAGAATGTTGCAAATTCTTCGGCTGTGCCGTCTTCTTTCTGCCAGAGCGATGCAGCCTGTTTCACACCGCGTTCGATACGGAATTTGGCCTGTTCACCGCAGGAATCGGTGAGTTGCTTAATTACCTTGTCCATGGTAGACTGGTTTATAAATGTTACCGGAGCCCCGGCTTTGCCGGAAGGCTGTTTGCAGCCTGCGATTATCAAAAGCAATAATGCAGGCAGGAGAATGAGTTTCTTCATATTTCCGATGGGTTGAATTTGAAAGGAATACGATGTAAAATTAGAAGAAAAACTCTTTATGAGCAGGTCCGCGATGAAATGTTTATGAGGATAAAAAATATTTCATTTATATAGCAATTATTTACTATCTTGTATTGCTATTTCGCATAATCATTTATTGGATACAGCTATGAGACGTTTTCAATTAATTCTGATTTCAGTACTTCTGAGTACAATCGGTTTTGGCCAGTATAATGAAGCAACCAGAAATTATGATCTGGGTAATGAGTACTTTCAGCAAAAAGAATACGAGAAAGCCATTGAGTTCTATTCGATATCACTGAGTTTATATCGTGCTGCTGATGCCTATTATAACAGGGCGTTATCTTTTATTCAGTTACATGACACTTGCAATTATTGTAAAGATATGAAGAATGCTGCAGGATTAAATGATCATGAAGCCTTCACTTTATATAAGAAAATCTGTTGCTTCGCTACTGTTAATCCTTCCTTGCCCGATTCCATAAAAATCCAGGTCCCGGGAGCAACTCATTTTGAAATTTTGCATGATTTATTCGGGAAGGACAGCACAACCTATGTGATATCAGAAGTTGATGGCTCGATTGAGGCAATAGAAATCTCTGATGTTAGCGATTATCATGTTTTTACAGTTGTTGAAGAGTCGCCATCATTTCCAGGAGGGGCGGATGCAAGGGCTAAGTTTTGTTCAGAGAATTTGCATTACCCTCCGGATGCAAAGAAAAATAATATTCAAGGAACCGTCTTTGTCAATTTTATTGTCGAAAGAGATGGCTCTATATCGAATGTAAAAGTCTTAAGAGGAATTGGAGGCGGTTGCGATGAAGAATCAATACGTCTTATAAAGAGTATGCCGCGATGGATCCCGGGCAAACAAAGAGGGAAACCGGTAAGAGTCAGGTTCAATATGCCTGTCAGATTCACCCTTGCCGGTTAACAACTTATCCAAACAGGTGGCATGTATCTTTCTGACTTTTAAATTCGTTTGTTCGTTATTTGCTATTAGAACATTCTTATACCCGGCCTCAAAAACCGTTATAACTCACAATTGCTTCCATCGGCTTCCTGATCTTTGTCCGTAACGGGTAATCTTCTTCCGCGTAACCGAGGCTTATCACCAGCCCTATCGTTTTGCTAATGGGGAGGGAAAGAACTTTTTTCAGTTGCTTTTCATTGAACCAGCCCATCATGCAGGTTCCAAGCCCTTCCTCTGCAGCCTGCAGGCAAAAGTGCGTCGCCGTGATGCCAATATCGATCAGCTTCCATTCCTTATTTTTCAGGATCATGGCAAGGCGGTTGCGTAATTTGGGTTGCTCGAGCAGGATAACCACGAGGACAGGCGCCTGCAGGGTAAACCGGTTAAATTTTACCGGGCCCGAAAACGTTGCTTCCGCTACTTTTGTGCGTAAAGGTTCATCCTGAACCACGATATAATGCCATGGCTGGGTATTGCTCGCTGAGGGGGCCAGTCGGGCAGCTTCGAGACAGCGCTCAAGTTTTTCCGGTTCAACCGGCCTTTGTGAGTATTTTCTAACGCTCTGGCGTGCAGTAATGAGATCCAGGAATGCCATATTCTTATTGATCAGCTAATAAATTTAAAGTAACTTTAACCTATGAAAAGCGGCATGGTAAAAATACAAATTTTGACAGCAGTGTTCATGCTTTGCATTTGTTTAAACTGTCATCCAACGACCAATCCCCCCGAGATTATGAATGCACCCGATACACTCATCAACCGGAAGCCCGCCGTGGCAGGGCAGTTTTATCCCGGTTCGGCTGCCGAATTGCAGCAAACGATGAAGACCTTGTTTGCCAAAGCCCCGGCAGGCCATAATTCTCAGGAAATCAAGGCTATAATTGTCCCGCATGCCGGTTATGTGTTTTCGGGTGAGGTGACGGCCGCGGCCTTTAACCAACTTGACCCGTCAAAAGAGTATAAAACGGTTTTTATCATTGGTTGCAGCCATCGTAACTCATTCGCGGGAGCCTCGGTATACAGTATCGGGAACTATATCACGCCGTTTGGGGAAGCTCCGGTTGACCTCGAAATAGCCCGGAAATTAAGCATAGAGCATAAGGCGCTTTCTTTCGATCCCGGTTATCAGCAAAGTGAGCACAGCGTGGAGGTGCAGGTGCCGTTTATCCAGTATTATCTGAGCAAAGGTTATAAAATAGTGCCTGTACTGTTAGGAACGCAGGACCCGTCGATATGTAAGAAAATTGCAGAAGCCCTGAAGCCTTATTTTACACGCGATAATCTGTTTGTCATCAGCACAGATTTTTCGCATTATCCGGCATACAACGATGCTGTAAGAGTTGATATGTCCATTGCCGATGCCATCTGTACAAACAGGCCCGACAAACTGATTGATGCGATAAGCAATTGTATGAAGATGCAGGTGGCAAACCTCGCGACCGGTTGTTGCTCCTGGCCATCGGTTCTCACATTGATGTATATTACAGAAGGTGAACAGGATATTGTTTACAATAAAGTACTTTACAGGAATTCAGGTGATTCGCCATACGGTGAAAAGGACCGCGTGGTGGGATATTTTGCAATCACTGCAAGCCAGCCGGAGAAGGAAACTACTTTTAAGCTTTCGGAAAAAGAAAAAGAACAACTGCTGGGTATTGCCCGCAACACAATCAACGTGTACCTCGGGGAGGGGAAAATTCCGGAAGCATTCTCCGGGAAAATTCCGGAAGCGTTGCTGCAAAAAGCCGGCGCTTTTGTTACCCTGAGGAAACACGGGGAGTTGAGGGGCTGTATTGGTCATTTTGATGCAGATCAGCCAATTTACAGCATTGTTCAGCAGATGGCGGTGGCAGCATCCACGCAGGATTACCGCTTTTCGCAGGTGCAGCCTGAAGAGATGAAAGAAATTGAGATAGAAATATCGGTTCTTACGCCAATGAAAAAGATCAGCTCGGTGAGCGAAATTAAGCTGGGACGTGACGGGATATACATTCGGAAAGGTAACCGCGCAGGGACCTTCCTGCCGCAGGTAGCGAAGGAAACGGGATGGGGGTTAGAGGACTTTCTGGGGCATTGTGCCCGCGACAAAGCCGGTATCGGCTGGGACGGGTGGAAAGACAGGGATACGGAGATATTTACTTACCAGGCGTATATATTTTCGGAGTGATAGCAACTATAAGATGGTCAGAGCCCCGGAGGGGCTCAATATCAATCGACTGAAAAAATAAGACCGCCAGAGCCCCGGAGGGGCTCAATATCAATAACAAGACCGCCGGAGCCC
>DAONEL010000168.1:0-4479 GCA_035403045.1 Bacteroidales bacterium | reverse complement strand
GAAAGGAATAAGGGTGAAAAAGCCAAGGGCCTTTACTACAGGATACCTGAGAAGGCTGATGTTACGGTAACCATTGGCGGACAACCGCGGGTGGATGGCAGTTTCACGGTTAGCCAGTTGGGAACGGTGACCTTTCTGCCAGCCGGTACCTCGGGCAATATCGAACTTTATCCCGGAACAGGCAGCGTAAAGCACATTACACTCCGTTAACCAGCCTTCGCTGCCAATCAAAAGTCAAATTTTCATGAAATTAAAAGAGATCATCAGCAGGGCTGTTCGCATCACACTCATTCCAAGTCATCAATGGAAGGTGATCAGGGATGACGTTTGCACCCCCAAGAGTCTTTTATTGGATTACGGCTTTCCAATCATTTTATTCAGCGCTGTGGGCCGCACAATCGGCGTTTTCTTTTCGCTGTTTCCTGTCCTTGGCATCAGCCTGAAACTATTCCTTGTCCTGTTTGTCAACCTTGCAGCCTGGGTGGTAATTCCTTACCTGCTCGTGCTCTCGGCCTCTTACATACTAAACTGGGGACTGCCTCAATTGGGAATTGAGAACGATCTTGTGCGATCGGTTAAACTTGTGCTCTACACTTTTACACCGGTTTTTATATTTACTTTTTTTGTCTATCTCCACCCGTTGCTGCGTATTCTAATCCCGATGGGAATTTATGTTTTTATCGCCTACACGCTCTATGTTTTCTGGTATGGAGTGAGGGAACTTTATGAAGTGCCGCTTGAGAAGAAAGTCAGGCTGATTGTTGTGTCGGTAGCCCTGGCATTCGGGGCAATGTTCCTGGCGCAGCACCTTTTCGGCCTGCTGATGAATCTCATGATCCCGGGAATGGAAACTTACGTTAAATAGTTCTAAACGATCGCTTTACGGATTTTCACCAGTTTTATCAGCAGGTCTTCGAGAAGGTCGATCTGTAACATGTTGGCGCCATCAGATTTGGCAACGGAAGGATTGGGGTGTGTTTCGAGGAATATGCCGTCAGCACCTGCTGCGATACCTGCTTTGGCAATGGTTTCAATCATTTCGGGGCGGCCACCTGTAACACCTGTCGACTGGTTGGGTTGCTGCAGTGAATGTGTGATATCAAGCACTACCGGCACGCCGGTTTTCTGCATTGCCGGAATATTGCGGTAGTCAACCACCAGGTCGTTATAGCCGAATGTCGATCCTCTCTCTGTCAGCATGATATTGTGATTACCGGTTTCCTGCACTTTTTCAACAGCAAACTGCATGGCTTCGCCAGACACGAACTGGCCTTTCTTTATGTTGACGGTTTTGCCTGTTTGGCCTGCTGCGTGCAAAAGGTCTGTCTGGCGGCAGAGAAAAGCAGGAATCTGCAGCACATCCACATAAGCCGCAGCAAGTTTTGCCTCAACAGCCGAATGTATATCAGTAACAATGGGCACCTGGTATTTCTCACGGATTGCGGCAAGCACATCCAACGCTTTTTCGTCGCCAATTCCCTGGAACGAGTGACTGCTCGACCTGTTCGCTTTGCGGTATGAGGCCTTGAAGATGAAGGGAATAGCCAGCCGGTCGGTAATCTCTTTAATCTTTTCGGCAATAGCGAACGGGCTCGTTTCATCCTCCACCACACACGGGCCGGCGAGAAGGAAAAAGTTCCCGGAGTCGAGATTTCTGAGGTATGGAATCTGTCTTAAAACCAGGTGCGACATAAATGTTAATTTATTGATTTACGAAATGCTGAATATCAGTATTAGTATCCGTAGCGCTCTCGCCACAACTTCCTGAGCAGCTCACGTGTTTCATTCTCCCTGGCGTTTTTACCGGGCTCGTAAAACTTTCTTCCCGAAAGGGCAGCCGGCATAAATTCCAGTTCCACAAAATTGCCTTCGTAACTATGGGCATACTGGTAGCCTTTCGAATAGCCGATATCTTTCATCAGGCGAGTAGGCGCATTACGCAGGTGCAAAGGTACGGGAAGATCACCGGTTTTTTCCACCGTGGCTAGGGCATCGTCAATGGCCATGTAGGTTGCATTGCTTTTAGGCGAAGCAGCAAGGTAAACAGCCGTTTGCGAAAGAATGATGCGGCTTTCGGGGTACCCGATTTTATTCACGGCGTCGAAACAGGCATTGGCAAGCAACAGTGCGTTGGGATTGGCATTGCCGATGTCTTCCGAAGCAAGTATCAGCATGCGGCGGGCAATGAAGAGCAGGTCTTCTCCGGCTGCAATCATGCGTGCCAGCCAGTAAACAGCCGCATTGGGGTCGCTGCCGCGCAACGATTTGATGAAAGCGGAAATGATGTCAAAGTGCATCTCACCACCTTTGTCATAAATGGCAAGGTTCTGCTGAATAACATCCAGTGTGATCTTGTTGTTGATTTCGACAGGCAGACCCGGTTTAGCCTGCGACTTAACCACAAGTTCCATGGCATTCAGCAGTTTGCGGGCATCACCGCCCGAAACTCTTAGTAATGCTTCATGTTCAGGAATGGTAATCTTTGTATCGAACTGTTTTTGGAGCAGCAGCCGGGCTTTCTCAGTAATCACCAGCAGGTCGTCTTCGTCGAGCGATTTCAGAATATAAACCTGGCAGCGTGAGAGCAGGGGAGAGATGACCTCAAACGAAGGATTCTCGGTAGTGGCGCCAATAAGGATGACGATGCCTTTTTCGACGGCGCCTAACAGTGAGTCCTGCTGCGATTTGCTGAAACGGTGTATTTCGTCGATAAACAGTATTGGTTGAGTACCATCGTTTTTTGCCTTATCAATTACCTCGCGTACATCCTTCACTCCAGAGTTGATGGCACTGAGCGTATAGAAGGGGCGAAGGGTATGATTGGCGATGATATTGGCTAATGTAGTTTTGCCAACGCCGGGCGGCCCCCAGAATATCATGGAATGCATGGTGCCGGCTTCGAGCATTCGCCTGAGGATGGAACCGTTTCCAACCAGGTGTTTTTGCCCGATATAATCATCGAGTGTTTTAGGGCGCAGCACTTCGGCAAGTGGTGGTATGATGGAAGGCACAGTATATCAGGTATTTTCAGGGAAATAAATCAGCCGTTTCAAAGTTAGCATTATTTCGGGCAAGAGAGCAGAGATTTTTTGGGTTTTAGAAAAACGACACGGGAATTCAGTGTTGGAAAATTTTGAAGAATTTTGTCATGAATCTGAGGAGTTTTGAGTGCATGAAAAGGATAAAAATTAGGAATTCATTAGAAAATGGCCAATAAATGCAAAAAATTTACCTTTGTAAACAATTGAAAAACAGATAAGTACAAATTGTTGAAAATAATTTAAAATTTTTTAAGAAAAATTAATTTGGTTTATTGAAAACATGTACTTTTGCATCGTTTTTTAATTAATAAACGAACATGAAAAAATTCTTTGCATTCTTAGCAATTGCTGGTATGGTTACTTTTGTAGCTTGCGGTCCCAGCGCCGAAGAAAAAGCCGAAAAAGCTCGTCAGGATTCAATCCGCTTAGCTGACTCAATCGCTCAGGTTGAAGCTGCTGCTCAGGCTCAGGTTGATTCACTTGCAAAAGTAGCTGCCGATTCAATCGCTGCTGCTGCTCACGCTGATTCAGTTGCCAAAAAGCTTATCAAGTAATTACCAGCCTTGATAGACAATAAAAAAGGAGCGGTTTCGCTCCTTTTTTATTTTCCGGCATTGCCGCGAATTAATTTTTATATCTTTATCCGGCTTATTTAAGTTGCAACATGCGATACATCACGCCGGCCGAGCTCAAGCAGAAGCTCGATAACCATGAACAGGTGCAGTTGATCGACACCCGCGACCCGGTAAAATTCCAGGAGTGCCACATCGAAGGGGCGATCAATATCCCGCAGATCGATATTCCCGATTCACTTGACCGGATATCAACCGAAGGTATGGTGGTTATTTATTGCCTTTACGGCATGAAAAGCGAAGCGCCATACCTGTACCTCCGCGAAAAACAGCGCCGGAAAAATGTAGTTATCCTCGAAGGCGGAATTTACCAATGGGCCTCCGATATCGACCAGACGATGGCGGTGTATTGAGTGATGAATTTTCAGATATTTAATATTTTTGCTTTAAAATATTTATTTGTAGTTGCTATTTGTAAATGAAGACTCTCTGGATAATCTCATTTTTTCTATCTAGCATGATTGGCTTTGGGCAAGGACATCCATTCTCAATTAATATCGAAATTCTGAAGGATATTCAGCTAAAGGAGTCACCAAATTGTGAAATTGAATATTCAAAGGATGCTCTCTTGCTAAAATTTAGCAGGAAATTGTTGGTTGACAACATTGATCTATGGATTACTAATCATGAAAATGATTGTGACACTTTGGAATATTCGCGATCGGAAGTTCAAAAAATCACAGAAATGCTTCTAGCGACAAAAAAATATTATTCTGATTCATCTTTTGATAAAATGCTTGAGCCATTTTCTATTATTAATATTGATACAAATGAATTTTCTCGGGAAGATTATTTTGCTTTATTCA
>DAONEL010000167.1:0-4497 GCA_035403045.1 Bacteroidales bacterium | reverse complement strand
ATTTCTTCATAACCTTCGATAATGTCACCTACTTTAATATCATTGAAGTTCTCGATGTTCAGTCCGCACTCATATCCTGTAGCAACTTCTTTCACATCGTCTTTAAAGCGCTTGAGCGATCCGAGTGAACCTGTGTAAACCACAATACCATCGCGTATCACACGAACCCTGGTGTTACGGTTGATTTTTCCATCCAGAACCATACAGCCGGCAACGCTGCCGACCTTGGTAATGCGGAATACTTCACGCACTTCAACATTGCAGGTGATCTTTTCTTCGATTTCGGGTGACAGCATACCTTCAATAGCAGCCTTGATTTCGTTAATGGCTGTATAAATGATGGAGTAGAGCCTGATATCGATTTCTTCGCGTTCAGCCAGTTTGCGTGCATTCATACTCGGGCGCACCTGGAAACCGACGATTACCGCATTGGATGCTGAAGCAAGCAGCACATCACTTTCAGTAATGGCGCCCACCGATTTGTGAATAACATTCACCTGCACCTGTTCGGTCGAGAGTTTTAGCAATGAATCGGCCAGGGCTTCCACGGAGCCGTCAACATCACCTTTAACAATGATATTCAGCTCTTTGAAGTCGCCAATAGCGATACGTCGGCCAATTTCGTCGAGGGTGATATGTTTCTGGGTACGAATGCCTTGCTCACGCTGCAATTGCTGACGTTTTGTGGCTATTTGCTTTGCTTCGCGCTCATCAGTCATCACGTTAAAGTTGTCACCTGCCTGGGGTGCGCCGGTCATACCGAGTAAAAGTACCGGAGTTGCCGGGCCGGCTTCTTTAATGGCCTGGTTGCGTTCGTTGTACATGGCTTTCACCTTACCGAACACTGATCCGGCGAGTACTATATCGCCAATACGCAAAGTGCCGTTTTGAACAAGCATTTTGGCGATGTATCCACGGCCTTTGTCAAGGGCTGATTCAATAACGGTACCTAATGCTTTTCGCTTCGGATTTGCTTTCAGGTCGAGCATTTCAGCTTCTAGAAGTACTTTTTCGAGAAGCAGCATCACATTAGTACCTTTTTTGGCCGAAATTTCCTGGCTCTGGTACTTACCGCCCCAGTCTTCAACAAGAATATTGAGTTTTGAAAGTTCCTCACGGATTTTTTCAGAATTGGCGCCGGGTTTATCCATCTTGTTGATGGCAAAAACCATGGGTACGCCCGCAGCCTGCGCATGATTGATGGCTTCAATGGTTTGAGGCATCACATTATCATCGGCTGCTACCACAATGATTACAATATCAGTAACCTGGGCACCGCGGGCACGCATTGCAGTAAATGCTTCATGGCCTGGCGTATCGAGGAATGTGATTTTGCGGCCGTCTTCAAGCTTTACTTCATAAGCACCAATGTGCTGAGTAATTCCACCGGCTTCGCCGGCAATAACATTAGCGCTGCGAATGTAGTCAAGAAGCGAGGTTTTCCCATGATCAACATGGCCCATGACGGTAACGATAGGAGGACGGGGAATCAGGTCTTCCGTACTGTCTTCCTCCTGGCCATCAATTGCTTCCTGAACTTCAACACTCACAAATTCAACTTTATAGCCAAACTCATCCGCCACAAGTGCTATGGTTTCGGCATCGAGACGCTGGTTGATCGATACAAACATGCCGACAGCCATGCAGGTAGCAATGATCTGAGTAACAGGTACGTTCATCATCACCGAAAGGTCGTTGGGGGTGACGAATTCGGTCACCTTGAGTACTTTCATTTCTTCGGCAATGCGTTCGGCTTCTTCCTCCATGTGCTGACTGATGGCCAGCCTTTTCTCACGGCGGTATTTTGACGCTTTTGATTTGCCGGTTCCGCTTAATCGCTGCAGTGTCTCGCGTATCTGTTTCTGGATTTCTTCTTCCGTAAGTTCAACTTTGGGCTCCGGCACTCTGCCTCGTTTTTCCTTGCGCGGGCGTTGTTTTTCGGTGTCCTGCCTGGGTTGTGCAGCCTCAGTTTCAACCGGGGAGCCTTTTCCTTTGATGCGTTTGCGTTTCTTCTTTTTGTCGCTTTTGCCGTGGTCTTCGTTGGAGGATGCCACAAGCTTTTTGCCGTCAGTGCGCTGCACTGGTGTAGGAAGCTCTATTTTTCCAAGTACTTTCGGCCCTTCGAGTGTTGGAATATTTGTTTTAACGAAGTTAGGATCTTCACGGGTATAAACTCCCTGGCGACCTGACACTTCTGGCTTTATTTCGGGTTTTTCAGCTTCTGCCGGAATCACTTCCTTTACCGGTTCAGCCACTGGTTCAGCAATCACCGGCTCAGCCGCAGCAGGTTGATCAGCAGTTTTTTCAGCAACGGGTTCGGGTTTTACTGTTTCAGCAGCCTTCTTTTCACCCTTCCCTCCCTTTTCACCTTTTTTCTTGCTTTTCGGCTTGGGTTCAAACTGTCCCAGGTCAATTTTGCCAAGAACCTTCAGCTGGGGGCCACCGGTTTCTTCAACCGGCTGTTCTTCGGGCATTACTGGAGTTTCTGTTTCAGCAACAGTTTCAGGCTCAGGTGACGGGGCAGGAGGTGGTGGTGCTGGTGCAGGAGTTGCAGGCTGTTCAACAGGCTTTGGCTCGGGTTTAACCTCAACTACAGGTTCCGGCTCCTGAATTGCAACAGGTTCTGCCTTTTTGGGAGGCTCCGGTTTCTTTACAGGTTCCGGAGCGGCAGGTTTTGCCTGGGCTTGTTTCTGAACATCAAAGGTTTTGATAATCAGTTCATTACTTTCACGCTCTTCCGGCTCTTCAGCAGGAGCGGCCTTGCGGTCATCAATTGTAAGTGCCTGGTGGTGCAAATATTCAAGTTCAATTTTCTTTGAACTCTCCTTGGTGGCCTTATCAGGCTGGTATTCCTTCACCAGAAGCGTGTACATCTCCTGAGTAAGTTTGGTGTTCGGATTACTGTCGATTTTATGTCCCCTTTTATGGAGGAAGTCGACAATGGTTGAAACACCAACGTTAAACTCGGTTGCTGCTTTACTCAGTCGTATTGTTATTGCTCCTTCTGACATGCTGTTAACCAGGTTTCGCCTATAGTTTTGAATTAGTGTGCAAAAGTACGATATTATTTTCAATCTGAAATTAAATGCTGGGTTTAGGGGCTCAATGCAGAAATGTCACTGCTTTGCGCGAGAAACGATTAAACATGAATGCCCGTATGAACTTTATTCAAACTCCGCTTTCAGGATTTTCATCACTTCTTTGATGGTTTCTTCTTCCAGTTGCGAGCGGCGGACAAGTTCATCAACGTCAAGTTCGAGCACGCTCTTGGCAGTATCGCAGCCGATTGTTTTCAGCTCATCGATGATCCACTGGTCGATTTCATCGTTGAATTCCTGCAGGTCAACATCTTCATAATCAACATCAGTATCGCGGTACACGTCAATTTCGTAACCGGTGAGTTTACCGGCAAGCTTTATGTTGTGGCCGCCTTTACCGATAGCCAGCGAAACCTGGTCGGGCTTCATGAAGACTTCGGCACGCTTGTTTTCCTCGTCGATAGTGATGGAAGAGATTTTGGCAGGACTTAACGAACGCTGAATATAAAGTTGCGGATTGGTTGTGAAATTGATCACATCAATGTTTTCATTTTTAAGTTCACGGACAATGCCATGGATGCGCGAACCTTTCATGCCAACACAGGCGCCGACAGGGTCGATGCGGTCGTCGTATGATTCTACGGCGATTTTGGCACGTTCGCCGGGAACGCGGACAATGTTTTTGATGGTGATGAGGCCATCGTAAACTTCCGGAACTTCAGCTTCAAGCAATCTTTCGAGGAACACCGGCGAGGTGCGCGAAAGGATGATCTGTGGTGAGTTTTTCTTCATTTCAACCCTCGAAACCACACAACGGATCGAGTCGCCTTTGCGGAAGAAATCGCCGGGTATCTGCTCGGTTTTGGGCAATGTAAGTTCAAGGTATTCATCGTCAAGGACGAGGATTTCGTTTTTCCACACCTGGTAAACTTCGCCGGTAACAATCTCACCGATCTTATCCTTGTATTTCCTGAAAATGTTGTCCTTTTCGTATTCCTGCACCTTGGCTACAAGGTTTTGGCGGATGGCAAGTATTTCGCGCCTGCCGAAATCGAGCATACGGATAGGTTCCGAAACCTGTTCGCCCACTTCAAAGTCAGGCTCAATCTTGATAGCTTCGGAGTATGCGATCTGTGTGTTTTCGTCTTCAATTTCGCCGTCAGCCACAATAGCGCGGTTACGCCATATTTCAAGGTCGCCCTTGTCAACATTCACAATGATGTCGATGTTCTCGTCGGTGCCGTATTTCTTGATGAGCATATGCCTGAAAACATCTTCGAGGATGCGCATCAGCGTTTCACGGTCGATGTTTTTGAATTCCTTAAACTCGGAGAAGGTTTCAACGAGGTTGATGTGTTCCATTTCTGACATGGCTGTAACTATTTGAATGTTAAAACTTTATTACTTCTTTGGTTTCCTTGATATCGCTGTAGGCGAAATGGTGCGGTATTTCGGTAAT
>DAONEL010000166.1:0-4520 GCA_035403045.1 Bacteroidales bacterium | reverse complement strand
GTGAACCTGTTGGTTGCGAAGAAATTAAAGGCCGCAGGCCAAATCATTCCCAGTTTGTTGATACTCGTGATGTAAGCGATGAGCCTCGTCCTGAGCGGAATGCCATGCTCATCGTACCAGTGCTGCAGGAACTCGGCCTTGTACCGTGCCATGTCCACGTTCGACGGGCATTCGCTTTTGCAGCCCTTGCACGACAGGCAAAGGTCCATCACATCGTAGATTTCGCGGTGGTCGAAGCGGTTTGCTTTGGTTGAACGGGTGAGGAACTCGCGAAGGATGTTTGCCCTGGCACGGGTAGTATTTTTCTCATCGAACGATGCCATGTAACTGGGACACATGGTTCCGCCCATGAGGGATGATTTGCGGCAGTCGGCCGATCCGTTGCACTGCTCGGCAGCCCTCAGCAATCCCTGCGTCGATGAAAAATCGAAAATGGTTTCCGACTCTTTCACCACCAAACCCGGTTCATAGCGAAGGCTGCTGTTCATCCGGGGTGTTGCTGTGATCTTTCCCGGGTTGAAAATACCTTCAGGGTCCCAGGTGCGTTTGATGTTTTCGAGCAGGCGGAAATTTCTGTCGCCGATCATGAGCGGGATAAACTCGCCGCGCAGGCGTCCGTCGCCATGCTCGCCACTCAGCGAACCGCGGTATTTCTTCACCAGTTTGGCGGTTTCGAGCGCTACTGTGTGAAACAGTTCTACGTCTTTGGGTTCTTTCAGGTTCAAAACAGGCCTGAGGTGCAGTTCACCTGTACCGATATGCGCGTAATAGACACAGTTAAGTCTCAGCCTTTCAAGCATTTGCTTGAAATCGGCCATATAATCAGGCAGCATTTCAGGATTCACGGCTGTATCTTCAATCACAGCAACCGGTTTGGCATCGCCGGGCATGTTTGAAAGGACACCGAGCCCCGCTTTGCGTAAAGCCCAAACCCTGCTGATGTCATTACCATAAACCATCGGGAAATGGTACCCGTAACCGGCATCGCGCAGAGCCGCTTCAACCGCTTTTGCTTTTGCATCCAGCAATTCGCGGGTATGTTCGGCCATTTCGATGAAGAGCACAGCAGCAGGTTCTCCCTGCAGGAAGAAACGATTGCGCTGCTGCGTGATGTTGGCTTTGGTGAGTTCCAGGATCGTGTCATCCATCAGCTCAATAGCTACCGGCTTGTACTTCAGTGCAATGATGTTGCCTTTGAAAGCTTCCTCCAGCGTGTTGCAGTGAACACACAGGAGCGCTTTCTCTTTGGGTGGCAGCGGGACAAGGTTCAGCTTTATTTCCGTGATGAAACACAATGTTCCCTCGGAACCGGCGATGAGTTTACAGAAATTGAATTTTTCATCGTTTCCGGTAAAAGGTTCTGTTTCGAGAAGCAAGTCGATGGCATAGCCGGTGTTGCGGCGGTGAATGCCTGGATCAGGAAACTGTGACCTGATCTCCGACTGGTTTTCCTTATCAGTTAGGATATCACGAATGTTCCGGTAAATGCCGCCTTCGAGGCTCTGAAGTTCACATTTCCGGTCAAATTCATCAAGGGTAATCGGTCCGAAAACAGTTTCCGAGCCATCACTGAGCAATGCTTTGATTTCAAGTGTGTGGTCGCGGGTGCTCCCATAAACCAGAGAATGCGAACCGCAGGAGTTGTTACCCACCATCCCGCCGATCATACATCGGTTTGAGGTAGAGGTTTCGGGGCCGAAAAAGAGGCCTTTGGGCTCAAGGATTTTGTTCAGCTCGTCGAGCACAACGCCGGGTTCAACTCTTACCCAATGCTCTTCTTCATTGATTTCCAGAACGCTGGTGAAGTATTTTGAAATGTCCACCACCAACCCGTTTCCAACGACCTGTCCTGCCAGTGAAGTTCCGGCGCTGCGCGGAATAAGGGCTACGTTGTTTTCCCTCGCAAACCTTATGAGTTCAAGCAGGTCGCTTTTGTTCCCGGGCCGGGCTACAGCCAGCGGCATTTCGCGGTATGCCGATGCATCGGTGGCATACATCACCAGTGCCGGCGTATCGGTAAACAGATCACCGCTGAGCTTGTCACGCAGTTGTCCGAGTGTGGCAGAGATATCCATTAAATGCTTATTCTTCAACGAGTTGTTTCAGCGGCTTGAAATAGTAATGATCCCAGCCATCTACAATGTTTTCAAATGCTTCGTCGGGGATGTTGATATGCAGCACTTCGACGCGGGTGTCCTTGCCTTCGGGTGTCAGCGTGATGGTAACCAGCGATTTTTCTTCCTGGCCTTCGAAGTACCATTGCTGGACAATCTTTTGATTTTCAACAAATTCTATATTTAACCCGGTGATGTCGCCATCCCAGAGTGAAAATTCGGTTCCGGCTTGTGCATCCATCACGGCTTCCGAACCCGACCACATCTCGATGGTGAGCGGGTTGGTGAGCGCTTTGTAAACATGTTCGGGAATGGCTTTGATCCTGTAATGCTTCTTTAAGTTCTTCATGGTCAAGGCGTTAAAAGGTAATGTTGATACCGCATCCTGCAGTGGAAAGCGGCATGGTGTAGTTACGTGTATATTCTGATCCGTCGGTTTTTACGAAAGTGAAATCAGCCTTTGAGTAACTGAAAGTGCCTGAAAGCCTGATCACTACATGATCGAACAGGCTGTAATTCACATCTAATCCGGCAAGGCTGGCAGGCTTCAGGCTGGTCGCAGGAGTTTTCCTGTAATAGAGGCTTCCGACAAGGTAATAATCGGCACCGATAAACTGGTCAGGGGTTTGCGCCCACAGCAGCCCGCCCGACAATTTTCCCGAAAGCGATAGCCTGTCCGTAAGCGGATAACGGTACAAAGCTCCAAGCAGGTAACAGCGCACCTGGTACATGTCGGTTTTCATCTCAACATGCGAAATGAAGTTATCGCTGTTGACCAGGTCGATGAGGTAAGCGTTTTTGTAATAGCGGTAATACTGCTGCGAAAAGCCGGCCGTCAATGCTATGTTTGGCCTGACAAACCACCCGCCTTCAACCGAAACATGAAATCCAGTCAGGGCATAACCCCCGGTATAAAAATCAGTTTTCGCAAACTGGCCCATGGGAAAGGTAATGCCACTGCTGACTCCGGCAAAGAAACGATTGTCCTGTGCCTCAGCGTTAACAACGGACATGAGAAGCATCGACAGCATAGCCAGTGTGAATATTTTCCTTTTTACGGCTGGTTTCATGGTGTTCAAAGATACACAAGTTAGCATTCAGAAAACCGGTTGTATATTATCGGATAATTAGGGTTTTGTAGGCTTCAATCTTCACTTATCATTCCGTACCTTTGCACCCTTTAATAAAACCCGCACATTTTACTATGGAAATCCCCAGCAAGTACGACCCGACGGCGATTGAGAACAAATGGTACAGCTATTGGTTAGAGCAGAAATATTTCCGTTCAGTCCCCGACGAACGTGAACCTTACACCATTGTGATACCTCCTCCCAACGTCACCGGGGTATTGCACATGGGTCATATGCTCAACAATACCATACAGGATGTGCTGGTTCGTCGCGCCCGTATGCAGGGAAAAAATGCCTGCTGGGTTCCGGGCACCGATCATGCTTCAATTGCTACCGAGGCTAAAGTTGTAGCTAAGTTAAAGGAAGAAGGCATTGAAAAAAAGTCGATTTCGCGTGATGAATTTCTGGCCCATGCCTGGGAATGGAAGGAAAAGCACGGCGGGATAATCCTTGAACAACTTAAGAAACTTGGCGCTTCCTGCGACTGGGACCGTACCTGTTTTACCATGGACGAAGCCCGTTACGAATCAGTGATCAACGTGTTCATCGATCTTTATAACAAAGGACTCATATACCGCGGGGTGCGCATGGTGAACTGGGACCCGAAGGCGTTGACGGCTCTTTCGGATGAGGAAGTAATATATAAAGAAGTTCAGTCGAAACTATATTACGTCCGCTATCGTGTTGAAGGTGAAGAAAATGAGTGGGTTACAATAGCCACCACCCGCCCTGAAACCATCCTCGGCGACACCGCTGTATGCTACCATCCCGAAGACGACCGTTTCAAGCACCTGGCCGGAAAGCGCGTACTTGTCCCTTTGCTCAACCGCAGCATACCAATGATCAGTGATGAGTATGTGGACCGCGAATTCGGTACGGGTTGCCTTAAGATTACTCCGGCACATGATGTGAACGACTACATGATCGGACAGAAATACAACCTTGAAACCATCGATATTTTCAATGATAACGGTACGCTGAGCACTAAGGCGCAGTTACATGTCGGCGAAGACCGCTTCGAAGTGAGGAAAAAAATTGTTGAAGAACTGAGGGCTGCCGGCCACATCGTGAAGATCGAGGATTACGTGAACAAGGTAGGATACAGTGAACGTACCGATGAGGTGATTGAGCCGAAACTCTCGATGCAGTGGTTTCTCAGGATGCCTGAGCTGGCAAAGCCGGCGCTGGATGTTGTGATGAACGATACAGTGAAATTCCATCCCGACAAGTTTAAAAACACTTACCGCTACTGGATGGAGAACGTGCGCGACTGGTG
>DAONEL010000165.1:0-4548 GCA_035403045.1 Bacteroidales bacterium | reverse complement strand
TAATGAATAAATGCGGATTTAACTTAGCGGAGGCTGGTCGCCGGTATCAATAAAATGAAAATGCCTGAATAAGGAAGCGGAGACCAACGACTTGATTTCCAGTCCCGCTCGTTGTTTGCAGGTCGCCAAGAGGCGATTGGAAACTGATTCTGCTACCTGATTTATTGTCTTGTGGAAAACAGGTGAAAAAGACAGTACAGGGGAGGATAATAGTTCAAACCGGAGCGTTAACTTTTGGCTGCCGGCAATTGTCGCTGGCTGCGGGCAAGGTATCTCCGTAACGATGCTGTGCCGGTCACCGGCTTTGTACTGATCGTGGTTACCGGTAACAGAAAACAGGAAAATGGTAAAAAAGGCAACAATTAACGCCTTTACCAAATTTCCCAGCTTCTAACCTTCGGTGCTAAACATGGTTCAAATGTAAGCATAAAACCGGCTGATCAATAATTTCAGCAGAATATTTGACTCAGAACAATATTAACCTGTTTCGAAGGAAATGCTCACGATCATTTGATATATTTACATCCTATTTCTGAAGATCATCTTACCCAAGATCACACCTGTGAAAACGGATTACAAAGTGACAATAATCTGTTTATTAAGCATTTCAACATCTTCTTTATGAACGCCAGACTGACCAAACTGATAATACTGTTGTCGGTTTTAATCATCGCCACCAGGGCAAATGCCCAATTCTCCTACGACTCGGTGTCATTTGAGACCGCCACTTCCAAAATCATTCTTGACCCCGCAACCAATCATACATGGCAAATCGGGAAACCGGGCAAGACGTTCTTTGATTCTGCCCATGCAGGTTCAAAGGCCATTCTCACCGACACTCTCAGCAGTTACCCCGCCGGCGATACCTCCAGCTTTATTTATGTCATCAGGAATCCGTACACCCAAACCTGCTATACCAGCATGGAATTCTGGCACAAATATGATACTGACACGCTTGCAGACGTAGGTAATATAGAGGCTTCATACGATGGCGGCACATCCTGGGTTGTTGTGAACGATACGAATAATGTCTCACTGCTGGGGTCGTTCTTCTGGTGGGATGATGATTATCATGCAGCCGACGGCAGTTATACAGATCATCCGGTCCTCACTTCCGGAAAATCGGACGGGTGGATACTGTCAAGGTTTAACTGGCGGTGGTGGATACCGGTGAAATCGGATACTATAATTTACCCGCTCGACAGCCTGATAATCAGGTTTACATTCATCTCCGATCCTGTTCAAACCAACCGGGAAGGATGGATGATTGATGATATTTTAACCTCATCAGCCTGGTGGCAATTGTGCAGCGAAATACCTGAAACACCCGCCGGAGAGAACCTCCGCGTTTATCCGAATCCTTGTAACAAGCAAACAAGCATTGAATCGGGCAGGGAACTCGCTGACGCGGAAATAACCGTTTACAATGCCACGGGACTTAAAGTGAAACAGATAAGCCACATAAACGGCCGTTCTGTCCCGTTCACCAGGGATGGCCTGCCACCCGGGTTATACATCCTTGTCCTGACAGAAAAGAGCAGAATCACAGGCACAACCAGGCTGATGATCACTGATTGAGATACTCAATGAGTGTGACCCAGGCAATAACCGGCTTAGCTTGAAAACTTAACTTTAAATTTTGTCAAAATCAGTAAACCTTTAGTTTGGAATCCGGATGACGAAATGATTTTCATTCTTTCTGGAATTCAATTATGACATTCCATAAAGCTGATCACACGCCTGCGCGACAAGCTTAAACTGCTTCAGGCAAAGATTGAACCGAAGGTTTACGAATATGGGTTTTTGAAATAATGTCTTTGATCATTCCCGGCATTTCGCATCAGTACTCTTTCTCGTACATCACCACATAAGAGGCTCCATAGTGATCTTCGTAAGTCATCATGAGCCGTATCACATATTCAGCGCCCGGTGCCGGTGCTGAGTTGCCCCATACAATATTCTGGCAGGCCAGTGTATGGCTGGTAGTTTCAGCCGGCAGCCTGTCCGATCCGTAAGTTCCGCTTTGGTTGGGGATCGCCTCGCATTTGGGCCCTGTGCCTTCAATCTGAACCATAATATTGTCAACCAGCGCTTTTACGTCAAAGTTCACAACTCCGGCCGGCATCCGGTAAACCCAGTCCACCTTATTCATTGTTCCATCGTTGTTAAGAAGCACTGTTGGAAACGGATACACAATATTATCGTCAACATACGTCTGGTCAGGCAGGTTGAATGTTAATGTTTCGTTGTTGTATTTCACTGTGTAAGTTCCGCCTACAGGGATATATGAAGTATTGCCTGTAATATCATACAGGTATTGGGTGGCATATATACGGGAATCATTGTCAAATGAAAGATAACTCTCTGATGGAGTATCACTTAGCGGTGATCCGTCAGGGCCTGAAAAGTAAACTATTTCGGGGTAGGCAGCGTCTTCAACGGTTAGAAATAGGCGATAGCCTTCAATTAATGTGGTATTGTCAAACGAAGGTGTGAGCTGAGGCACATGGAAATTTCCCGGTTTGATAAAATATATCACCGAAAGAGTGAACGAACGTCCTTCGAGCAGGTCGATAGTGCCATTTCCGTCAACATCTGGATTTTTGAGTACAGCAGCCAGATAATCGTCCATACCGGCTACGATGGTTACCTGTTCAGGAGTGAGCGGAATTTTATTGCCGATGGGGTTGGCCGAAGGAGTAAATACGGTTCCGTTGCGGCTTATGGTTTGCAGCTCGACCGAATCGGCTGTACTGTTGAGGTAGTGCAAAGGCAATGTCTCAATGCCGTTTCCCAGCGATAGCAGTCCGAGAGGATGATTGGAGGCATCAAGAAACACCAGTCCCCAGGGTTGCCCGTTATCCAGTTCAAGGCTGAAATTATTGCCTGCCACCTGCGACTGCTTGTAGCTGTGATCCGCAGCAATGGCCAGAACAACGGAAACCCCGGCAGCCGAGGCATCCAGAGAGCCGGTAACCACAACTGGTGTGCCGGAATCATCGTCGTTGTTGTTATCTTCATCCTTTGAACAGGCTGTGAGCATAGCCAGCAAAACTGCCGGCATCAACAGGCAGGTAAAAATGTAATTCCTGAGTTTCATAGAAGTGGAAGTTTTTAGTGAAGCAAGTAAGCCAGGCAAAGGTAATTAACTGACTTACACCAAATAGTTAATCTCCTTAAACGTGAAAAGTAACCTGCCTGCGGGCATTGTAGTACCGGCTTTAACAACAGCGCCTGTGTTTTAGCATTGGGAACAATTGCGCTCTGTAATCACTAAATTTGTAGTGAAATCATCCCGGCTGTCCGGGTAAAATGTATCCATATGAAGGCTCTCAATCAACTGACAAGCGCTAATACTTTAGAATGGCTCCTCGATCCCGGAAATCCTTCGGTGCGATACAATACCCTGTTGCATCTGCTGAACAAACCGGCTGATGACCCGGAAGTAACAGCCGCAAAACAAGCTGTTTATGCGACCGGCAATGCATTTGAAATACTGGGCAAACAGAACGAAGAAGGCTTCTGGGGTACCCGGGAGAAATTTTATACTGAGAAATACCAGGGTACTGTATGGCAACTCATTATACTGGCTGAGCTGGGGGCTGACATTTCGAACCGGCAAATCAGGCAAGCCTGTGAATTCATTCTCGAAAGCTCTCAGGAACCTGAAACCGGGGGCTTTGCCTTCCGTAAAAGTGCCAAAAGCCCGGGCGGACTTAAGAGTGAGATCATCCCGTGCCTCACAGGCAATATGTTGTGGAGCCTTGTAAAACTCGGCATGGCGGATGATGAACGTGTCCGAAGAGGTATCGACTGGATATGCCGCTACCAGCGTGCCGACGATGGCGAACAACAGGCTCCCACAGGCTGGCCGTACGACCGATACGACATGTGCTGGGGAAAACATACCTGCCATATGGGCGTGGTAAAATCGCTGAAAGCGCTGGCAGCGATACCCGATGCACAAAGGACCAAAGAGGTCAGGTTTAAAATTGAAGAACTGACTGAGTTCATCCTGAAACATCATATCCACAAAAAAAGCCACAATCTCGCAGAAACCTCGAAACCGGGCTGGCTCAGGCTGGGATTCCCGCTGATGTACCAGAGTGATATACTGGAAATTGCCGGCATCCTCACCGACCTGGGATATCATGATACCCGTATGCAGGAAGCTATTGACATCATCCGGCGCAAACAGACGCCTTCAGGCCGGTGGATCATGGAAAACACCTTTAACGACAGGTTCATTCCCCCTATCGAATCAAAAGGAAAAGAATCGAAATGGATCACCCTGAGAGCGCTTAAAGTTCTGGTTAAATGGTGATGAAGAATTCATGGTATTAAACCTATATCTCTGTTGTGTAACCTGTTAATGAAACCTTTTATGAGGAATACAGGAGTCAGGAGTCAGGAGTCAGAAGTCAGAAGTCAGGAGTCAGTCCCGATAGCTATCGGGATGAGAAGTCAGTCCCGATAGCTATCGGGATCAGAAGTCAGAAGTCAGTCCCGATAGCTATCGGGATCAGAAGTCAGAAGTCAGTCCCGATA
>DAONEL010000164.1:3221-4563 GCA_035403045.1 Bacteroidales bacterium | reverse complement strand
ATGCCGATATCCTGGCAAAAATCGTTGAAACGGAAGAAATCTGATAAAACAACTCCCTTCAAAATTCAGGCCGGTGAAGGTTCGATTACTTTCCCGGCTTGTTTTGTAACTTAGCATTAACAACTGTTCATATGAAAGGAAACTTCAATTCGATCATCAGTGAGAATCGGCTAGTACTGGTCGATTTTCATGCCCTCTGGTGCTCGCCCTGCAAAATTCAGGCGCCGGTGCTGAAAGAGATCGCCGATGAATACGGTGAGTGCGTGAAAGTGATCAAGATTGATGTTGATCAGAACAACAGCATCGCCATGCATTTCCAGGTACAAAGCGTACCCACCCTCATTATATTTAAAAACGGCAATATTGCTTACAGGCAATCGGGAATGCATACGAAAGCACAACTGAAGAACATTCTTGACAAACTGGTATAACTAACTGATATCATCTTTCTAATTTATGTCGAATCCTTCCTGGATAAGGAGGATTTCTTTTTTTACGGCCACATTATTAAAAAAGTTACATCCCCGCCGAAGGTTTTCCCCTTTTCGTTTGTCAAAAGAATATAAACGACTAATTCATTTACTATGAAAACAATCACTAAAATGCTTCTCACTGCGGCTCTGACCTCTGTGATGTTCATTCAGGTTCAGGCTCAGTCGGCTGACAAACCGCAAAACACCGAGAAACCCAAAACTGCGGCCAGGGGTGCAAACTTTGTTGATAAAAACAACGACGGCGTTTGCGATAACCTCGGATCAGGCCGCTTCCAGGGCCGTGGCCCCAACTTCGTGGATGCCAACAACGATGGCATATGCGATCACAGGCAGGACGGCACCAGCCGGGGCCAGGGTTACAGGAACCGCAACGGCCAGGGCAATTGCCGCGGAAACAGAAACAGGTAATATTGGCCGCTTATTGCGGGATGAGCTTGATGAAAATTTGTTATTCGGTGGTTGAAAATCTATCTTTGAACAGCTGATTGTTAGCCACGGCACTCTAAAAACTACATTCACTAACTTCTGGATTTTCAACCCCGAATAATTCCTTTGATGACCGACCAGGAACTGATTATCGGAATCATAAATCGTGAAAAACCGGTCATTCAGTACCTGGTGAGCACCTATCACCGGCAAATCATCAAAACGGCATACCATTTTGTCCAGGACATGGACGACGCCGAAGACCTTGCACAGGATGTCTGTATTGAAATACTCGAATCAGCAAAATATTTCAGGGGATCGGCATCACTCTCCACCTGGATTTACAGGGTCACGGTAAACAAGTCACTGAACTTCATCAGGAAAAACAAACGGAAGCAACTTGTGAAACAGTTCGAAACCTT
>DAONEL010000164.1:0-3121 GCA_035403045.1 Bacteroidales bacterium | reverse complement strand
AGTTTCACCGAATAATCAGCCACCATGGACCTCTTCAGCAAAAACCGCATCGTATTCTGGCTCCTGATATTCCTCATTGTAGTGAATATTGCTGCCCTGGCCACCTATTTTATCAATATTGGCAGCAGGAATCAGTCAGCCACCACACAACCCAATGCCGGGCAGGGAATAACTCTGAGTGAAGAACTTTCGCTCGATCCCGATCAGTCGAAACGGGTGAATGAAGTGACCAACAGGTTTCGCGAAAGCAATGAGTCTCTGTTTATGGCCATCAGGGAAAAGAAAAGAGCCCTCGTTGATGAACTCGCCAAACCCGAAACCGATACGGCTGTTGTTGCTAAACTGGCTGCCGAGGTAGGTGAAGCGCAGGGACATGTTCAGCTTTCGAACGCTAAGCAGTTCCTGGAACTGAAGAAGATATGCACACCCGATCAAACCCAGAAACTGGCCAATATATATGCCGGGCTTTATGGCTGGCAGCGTGAAGGACAGGGACGGGGACCCGGCAATGGCCAGGGCCAGGGTCGTCACCGCCATCGCTACGGCCAGCAACATGCCGACAGCACCGGCAATTGAAATTAAAACCTAAACCAAACTAATCCCTATACACAATGTCTTTGATAAAGATACAGACCAATATAGCCATCAGTGATTCCGGTTTTCTGTTTAATCCTGCTACAGGCGAATCATTCTCAGTCAACCCTGTCGGGCTCGAAATCATCAGGCTGATGCGCGAAGGGAAAAATGAGACTGAGATATGTGCCGCTGTTAACAATACATACGATGCCGATCCGGCCATTGTTGAACGCGATCTGCACGATTTCATTCACATGCTGAGGCAACACCAACTACTTGATAACAATGGCGGACAGAATAATTAATATAGGTGTTACCGGGCTCAATGCTATTGACAGCCCGGGGCCGGGTGTCCCCGTAATCAGGGGATTGCGGGAAGCAAAATCGTTTAAAGCACGCATTATCGGCCTTGCTTACGAACCACTGGAACCCGGCATTTATATCGACGGGCTGGTCGACAAAACATACCTCATCCCCTACCCTTCGGCCGGTACCGATATGCTGATGGCACGCCTTGAGCATATTCAGTCAGTTGAAAAACTCGATGTTATCATCCCGAACTTCGATGCTGAACTCTACTCATTCATCAAGCTGGAACGTGCGCTGAAGAACATTGGTATCAGCATGTTCCTGCCAACCATGGAACAATTTGAAGAAAGGCACAAGTTCAACCTCGACGAATTTGGTAAAAAATACAACCTCGATGTACCGGAAAGCAAGCCGGTCGTGAGCCAGACTGAACTGTTAAAGGTAGCCAAAGAGATGGGGTTCCCGGTGATGGTAAAAGGCAAGTACTATGATGCTTACGCTGCCAATACACCCGACCAGGCAAGGAACTATTTCGACAAGATAAGCGCCAAATGGGGCTTGCCGGTTATACTGCAGAAGTTCGTAAAAGGTACCGAGTTAAATATGACCGGGCTTGGCGACGGCAATGGCAACACGATTGCTGCCGTTGGCATGCGCAAGCAGTTCATCACCGATAAGGGAAAAGCCTGGGCCGGTATTACCATTCATGACTACCGCCTCATGGAAATCACCAAACATTTCATTGCCACTACCAAATGGCGCGGCGGCTTTGAGCTTGAAATCATGAAATCGGCCGACAACACTTACTACCTTATGGAAATCAACCCTCGCATACCTGCTTGGGTATACCTCGCTGTGGGAGTTGGGCAAAACATCCCCGAAGCTTTGGTGAACCTGGCCCTCGGCAACGATGTTAAACCTTACCATAGCTATGAGGCTGGCAAATTGTTTATACGTTACGCCTATGACATGATCGTTTCGCGGGAGCGATTCGAAGAATTGTCGGTAAACGGTGAACTGGCAAATATTGCTGATAATCAATAGACTAAAAACTTTCAGAAAATACAGACATGACTAAGCAACTATATGAACGCCCGATTATAAGAAAACTTGAAACCGGTATGCCAGGCAAATTCGGCATGCGAACCGAGTATCCTCCCACAACCCAAATAGATGGTATCCCCGTGAAAAAGATCACGGAGAAATATGGCTCGCCGGTTTTCATCCTTTCGGAAGACATAATACGCACAACATTTAAAAGAGCTCAGCGTGCCTTTTCAACCCGGTATCCTAAAGTGCAGTTTGCCTGGTCGTACAAGACCAACTACCTGGATGCCGTATGCCGAATTTACCACCAGGAAGGTTCCTGGGCCGAAGTAGTATCGGGTTTTGAATATGACAAAGCGCTTCACAATGGCGTAGACGGTAAAAAAATTATATTCAACGGGCCCGGCAAGTCGGAAGAAGACCTGAAGAAGGCGATTGACAATGACTCACTCATCCATATCGACCATCTTGACGAGCTTTACCTGCTCATTGGCATTGCCGGCAACAGCAGCAAAAAGCCGCGGGTAGCCATCAGGGTGAATATGGATACCGGCATTTACCCCCAGTGGGACAGGTTCGGCTTTAACTACGAAAACGGCCAGGCCTGGGATGCAATCAACAAGATTGTGGGTTCAGGGAAACTGGAACTCACCGGCCTGCACACCCATATCGGTACTTTCATCCTCACTCCCAACGCCTATGCGGTTGCAGCCACCAAACTGGCCGAACTGGCTACAGAGATTAGCAACAAGTTCAATTTCAGGATTAAATACATCGACCTTGGTGGCGGATTTGCCTCGCGCAACACACTCAAAGGTTCTTACCTTCCGGGGCCGGATGTAAATCCAACCTTTGACGATTATGCCGAAGCCATCTCGAGTGCCCTCCTCAACAGCCGCCTCGACAGCAGCAACCTTCCCCTGCTCATCCTCGAAACGGGAAGGTCGCTGATTGATGATGCAGGTTACCTTGCAGGCAGCGTGATTGCCAACAAGAGGCTTTCAAACGGAAAAAAATCACTGATACTTGACCTTGGTGTTAACCTGCTGTTCACCTCTTTCTGGTACGACCATAAAATAACCCCGGCACAGCCGTTCTCGCTTTACCGCGAAGACACGGTACTTTATGGCCCGTTGTGCATGAATATTGATGTGGTGCGCGACAATATCAGCTTTCCGCAACTCAACCC
>DAONEL010000163.1:0-4568 GCA_035403045.1 Bacteroidales bacterium | reverse complement strand
TGACTCCTGACTTCCAGTCTCCAGTCTCCTAACAAACACTAAATCTTCCTTATATCCGCCAACTGTATCCATCCCTGGCTGCCATTCGCAATTTTTACCTCAATCCAGCCACCGATTGAATCCTGTACTACCACTTTTGAACCTTCGTGCAGCACAAACAGGTCGATACTCGACGGGTCAGGTGAGCTTTTTACGGTTACGGTGGGAGTGAATACGATGCCTTCGGCGTGATTGACCGTTTGCTGTCGTTTGTGGAATGACATTCCAAGCATGATAAATGCAAATACCAGCAGCGGTAATGCGCTCCAGAAAGCGATCCTGCGGATAATATTTCGTCTCGAAACCAGGTACACTCCGGAAAGAAGAAGGCCAGCTAAAGCAAAGATCACAACAAGCATGGCGAGTGTGTCCGATGAAAAAAGGTCCCAGAACCCGCGCCACCAGCGCTTGAGGAACAGCTCGGGAATTTTCTCGATCTTGTCGGTTATCCGGCTGTTGGCCACTGCAAGGTTGTATTTTGTATCAGGGTTATTCGGGTCAAGTTTCAGCGCTTTTTCATAGTAGAGAATGGCCAGGGGCAGTTCATTATTTTTGAAATAAGCGTTGCCAAGGTTGTAATACAGGTGCGCCGATTCGTAACCCTGCTTTACCACCTGCTCGTACGACTGTATGGCGATATCGTACCTGCCCAGGCTGTATGCCTTGTTCCCTTTTTCAATAGCGGCTTCAGGCGTTTGTGCTGCAATGGCAACCGTCACCAGAAGGATGAGTATCGTAAAAACTGACCTTTTCATTATTGGAATGAAGGGATTAGCGGATTTATTTGAGCTTTTGTTCAGTATTGGTAATGTTTTGCAGTGCTTCGTTATAGGTCGCAACCATGGTGGTTTCCTTGTCGCCGGGCGCAAACCGGGCAAACTCACAGTGCTGCAGCGTATCAATAAACTGTTTACTGATGCTTTCGTCCACATGGCGCTGTTCGAGCGATATCTGCGCCGTCTCAAGCGAGAGTTCCGACAGGGGAATGTTGAATTTGTCGCTGATGTAGCCCCATAGTGCCTGCGAAACTTCTTCATAGAAAGGTTCCTGTTGCCTGGCATCGAGAAACGATTTGGCTTTCTTGAGCCGTGCAACTGCCACTTTGTTGGCTTTGCGGTTACGCATAAGGCCGGTATCGCTTCGGAGTTGCAAATGCTTGCGCCAAACCACCAGGAAAACTGCGAAGAGCAGGAATGGCAGCAGGAACGCCAGCCAGAAAAGCCAGCTTCCGAAAAATCCTTTTCCTGCCGGGCGCAGTCCTGTGACGCTGTGATGAATGTACCGGATATCGTTGCCAATGTATTTGATATCTTCCTTAGCTGCACTTGTAATCACGCCGGCCTCAGTGCCATCGCCCTTGTTTACCTTGATGTTGAATTGTGGTGACGCCAGCGTAACATATGATCTTTTTGAGAGGTCGAAGTAGGTGAAAGGCACTGCTTTGATGGTGAAGTCTCCCTGTACACGCGGGATGAGCAGGTATTCGAAAGTGCGTGAGCCCGAAATACCTGATGAGGTAGAGTTTATATTATCGACGATCTTGGGGTCATACACTTCGAAATCGGGAGGGAAGGCAATGTTGGGCTTCTCAATCAGGCTGAGATTGCCGCTGCCCGAAACAGTAAACCTGTATGTAATGGCCTCATTGGCTTTCACCTGGTCGTGATCAATGCTCGCTTTGAGTGAGAAATCACCTACGGCGCCTGTAAAGTCTACCGGCTTGCCGGCTGAAGGCAGTGGTGTGATATTAACAGTAACAGGGTTCGATTTCAACGTCTTCTGAATATTCTGCACCGATTGCCCGAATGGCGAACTGTCGAAGAAATTCTTGAAAAAAGGATCGTTGAAAAAGGGATCGTCATCGAAAGGCGAACGCGACTGTACTGCCACCTGTGCCAGTACTTCAACCTGCAACGGGTCGATGGTGAGTTTACCGGTTTGCTGAGGGAAAATAGCCACTTTCCTTACCTCAGCCACCATGTATTTCGAACCATTGACTACTTCGTCATACTGCTGGTATTTGTCCTTGTCCTTGAGCAGGTCCTGCGACCAGAAGCCTGTGTTGGCAGGAATTTTATCGATACCCTGCAGCGAGAGCGGAATGCGAGTATAGAGTTTGTAAGTGATGATCGCCTGTTCACCCAATGAAAGATTGCCTTTAGAGATAACTGCCCGCAGGAAAACATCATTCCCGGAGATAGACCCTGAAGCTCCGGGCTGCGCACTGCGCGGACGGGCGTTTTGCCGGGGCTGCGACTGCTGTCCGCCGCCCTGGTCAATCACCTGGATGGTCAGCGAGTTTGACTGGTATTTTTTGCCGTCAACCGTTATTGAAGCAGGTGGTATGGTGAATGTCCCGGCTTTCTGGGGCTGCAGAACAAAAGTATATGAGTAGTTTACCGACTGTGTCACTTTGCCATTGATCACCGAAATGCTGCTGTTAGAACTCTGCGATGGCCCCATGAGCACATCGAAGTTCCTGATCTCGGGCATAATGAAGCTTTTGCCTTCCTGGTTAATGCTGTAAGATATCCTGAATGCCTGTCCCAGAGCAACCTGTGATGGGGCAGACGCATCAAACCTGACCTGGGCATTTGTATAGGAGGCGAAAAGGAATATAGGCACCAGGGCTGCCAGGATGGCTCGTTGCAGGGATGACATATGTTTATTCATCGTAGTCATGGCAGTGATGCATAATAAGTGGTTGATTACCAGTCTTTTTCTGTTCGTACCTGTACGGCTTTGGCTTTATTCTTCTTTACCTTGTCGAGGGTTTGCTTTTCATTGTTATTGAGAGCCTGCAACATCCGCTCAGCATCCTGCTTTTTCATCTGCTTGTTCTGAGGCTGTTGTTGTTGCTGTTGCTGCTGCTGCTGTTTCTGCTCATCCTGTTTCTGTTGCTGCTGCTGTTTTTGTTGCTGCTGCTTCTGGTCCTTGTTTTTGTCCTGGTTATTCTTGTTGTTCTGCTGTTGCTGCAGTTTTGTCATGGCATAGGCCAGGTTGTAACGGGTCTCTTCGTCTTTAGGATTAAGCCTTAGCGCATTTTTGTATGCTTCAACGCTTTCACCATACTTTTTCTCCTGCAGCATCGAATTGCCCAGGTTGTGATAAGCTGCCGCCTTGCTTTTGTCACCCAGCGATTTCTGTCCTGTGACGTTTGAAAACGATGAAGCTGCCTTTTCGTAATCGCCCTGCTTGTATAGTGCATCACCCAGATTATAAGTGGCTTTCACCGATTGCGGTGATTTATCAAGCGCCTTACGGTAGTTGATCTCAGCATCTTTGAATTTGGCATCGTTGTATTCTGAATTTCCTTTGCGGATAAATTTGGCCGGCTGCTGGGCAACAGCGCCGAACCAGCTAATCTGCAGCAGCAGGAAGAATAATATCGGCATGATTCTCCCATGACCGGAAACCCCGGAAAACTGCTGTGAACTATGCGATAATATCTTCATTCCTTTGTTGGCCATTGTTTCAGGGTGCTATTTAACATTCTCGTTTCCAAACAGTTTTATCTTCCCCGACAGTCTGCTTTTTCTTTCAACGAGGAAGAGTTCGGCAAGTAAGATTACCAATGCCACAATAAGCAGTAACTGGTAACGGTCTTCATAGTCGGAGAAAAAGCGCGAGTCATATTCTGTCTTTTCAAGGCTGTTCAGCTTATCGAAAACTTCCTTTACACCCGACTGGCTGTTGCTGGCCCTTACATACATGCCGTTGCCGGCCAGCGCCACATCGTTAAGCAGCCTGTCATCGAGTTTTGTTATGACAGTCTGCCCTGACTTGTCGGTTTTATATCCGATCTGAATCGCTCCGTTATACATTGGAATTGGTGCGCCGTCGGGTGAGCCCATGCCAACAGTATAAACTTTAATTCCCTGAGCGGCAGCAGCTTTGGCGGCTTCAACTGCGTCATCTTCAAAGTTTTCACCATCTGTGATCACGATGATGGCTTTGCTTTGTTTTCCTTCGGCAAAGCAGGAGGCACTCTTTTCAATTGCCTGCCCGATAGCTGTTCCCTGTGTGGGGATCATTCCCGGGTTTATCCCGGAAAGGAACAATTTGGTAGCAGCGTAATCTGATGTAACGGGCATTTGTATGTATGCCTTACCGGCAAAAATCACCAGCCCGACCCTGTCGTTGTCCATCTTGTCGAGCAGGCGCGAGATCGCCTGCTTCGACCTTTCAAGCCGGTTGGGAGTGATGTCCTGCGCCAGCATCGAGTTCGATACATCCAGGGCAAACACCACATCGATGCCTTTGCGTTTTATCTTTTCAAGTTTCGAACCTATCTGTGGCCCGGCCAAAGCCAGCACCAGGAATACCCATGCTGACATCAGCAGGACAAACTTGGTGGTGCTGCGTGTGGATGAATACTCAGGCATGAGCCTTTGTACCAGGTTCCATTCGCCAAGCGACTTAAGAGCCTTTTTGCGCCTGTTGACCATCATGGCGAAAAACACTATAAACACCGGCAAGGCCAGCATCAGGTACAACGCATATGGATGAGCAAAACGGAGCATTCTTGG
>DAONEL010000162.1:0-4684 GCA_035403045.1 Bacteroidales bacterium | reverse complement strand
TAATGAAAAGCAATAGAGCCGTTTACTGATCATCAGTATTCTTAACTTTGCAGCCCAAAATTGAATGATGCTCACTTCCGATATAAAACCCGAAAAAGCTGTTCTTGTAGGACTTATCACCGCCAGGCAGGATGAAGAAAAGGTTCACGATTACCTCGATGAACTGGAATTTCTGCTTGATACGGCAGGAGCCGTTCCGGGTGAACGGTTTGTACAAAAACTGCCTGTGCCCGACTCACGCACTTTTGTCGGGACTGGCAAATTGGCCGAAATTGCTGAATATGTTAAGGCTGCCGGCATCGACATTGCCGTGTTCGACGATGAGTTAAGCGCTTCCCAAACCCGCAATATCGAAAGGGAGCTGGGATGCCGGGTCCTGGACCGGCCTTTGCTCATCCTTGATATTTTTGCCAAACGGGCGCGTACAACCACCGCCCGTACCCAGGTAGAACTGGCACAATATCAGTACCTTTTGCCGCGTCTTACGCGCATGTGGACGCACCTTGAGAAGCAGCGCGGTGGTATCGGCATGAGAGGTCCCGGTGAAAAGGAAATTGAAACCGACCGCCGTATTATCCGCGACAAGATTGCTTTGCTCAAGGAAAAACTAAAAGATATTGACAAACAAAAGGTTACACAACGCAAAAGCCGCGAAGAGCTCATTCGTGTTGCGTTGGTAGGCTATACCAATGCCGGTAAAAGCACCATCATGAACCTGCTGAGCAAAAGTGATGTTTTTGCCGAAAACAAGCTGTTTGCCACGCTCGATACCACAGTAAGGAAGGTAGTGATAGGCAACCTGCCGTTCCTGCTGACTGATACCGTGGGATTTATACGCAAACTGCCGCACAGCCTGGTGGAGTCGTTCAAGTCAACGCTGGATGAAGTCCGCGAAGCTGACCTGTTGGTACATGTAGTGGATATTTCTCACCCGGTTTTCGAGGAGCAACTGGATGTGGCGCGTCAGACACTGGCCGAAATAGGCTGTTCTGATAAACCAGCCATCATGGTTTTCAACAAAATTGATGCTTATTCGTTTGTTGAGAAAGATCCCTACGACCTTTCACCACCGACCAAAGAAAACCTCTCGCTTGAAGAGTTGCAGCAAACCTGGATGGCAAAGGCAAACAGTCCGGCCATCTTTATTTCGGCAAAACAAAAGACCAACGTTGAAGAATTCAGGAAGTTGCTCTACGAAGAGGTGAAAAGGCTGCACGTATTGCGCTATCCTTACAATAACTTTCTTTACTAAGATGTTCTGATATTTCAAAAACGGCATCAGGTCTGTGTAAGACCTGATGCCGTTTACGCTTTCATCAGGCTGGTTGATCGGATAGATCAATGTTCAGATTATGAACTATTTTGATTCGGTTTTCGGCCGGTTGTCCAGGGCGAATTTTATCGGCATATTGAACTGGACTCTTACAGCTTCGCCTCTTTGAATGCCGGGATTCCACTTTGGCATATTCTTTATCACTCTCACGGCTTCTTCATCACAACCACCTCCGATTCCCCGAAGTACCTTGGTCTCTGAAATTGTGCCGTCTTTTTCTACAATGTATGAAACAAACACTGTTCCCTGTATGCCTTTCTGGCGTGCTTCTTCGGGATATTTAACGTTCTGTATCATATAGTTTACCCTTGCATCTTCACCACCGGGGAAACTTGGTGCTAATTCTACTGCGGTAAACACTTCATTGGTTTCGGCCGGTTTCTCCGGTTTACCCGATTCATTTACTTTGGCCTCTTCCCACTTTACTTTCTCCGTTTGCTTACCTGTTTTGGTGCCGGTTGGCTGGTTTTTAGCATCTGATTTCGATGCGGCTTTTTCAGTTTTCTGGGGATCCTGAACAACTGGTGGAGGCGGAGGAGGTGGAGGTGGAGGCGGAGGAACCTGGACCGATGCCGGTGTAGATGGTACTTCTGAAGTCTGGGCGCTCAGCCTGTTCGACTGAAGCATCGTGACAACTATTGCGGCAGCGATAATCGCAGGCATCAGAATGCCGATGCGGATTGCCGCTATCTTTTTTGATTTCTTTATTAACATGACGATTCGCTTTTTGGTTAAAAAATTAAAGTTGTTTGCAATGATATATTGAGGGTTTCCGGAAACCACGTTAAAGAGGAGTTGCTGATATACGACAGGCTTGGTTCCCTGTCTTATCACTTCACGATCGGCCAGAAATTCATGCGTTTCGCGAAGGAATTTTTTTACCAGGAAAAAGAAAGGATTGAACCAGAAAATGCTCGAAATGAGTTCAATAAATACCAGGTCGTATATGTGTTTCTGGCTGAGGTGCGCATTTTCATGTATGATGATGCTCTGAAGCGCCGGATTCCCAATGTAATCTTTTGAAATGAAAATCCTTCCGTTGAACGAAAACGGGGAGCTTCCTTCAGCTACCAGGTAAATATTGTCACGGAGCTGTTCAGCACTGAGTGATGATTTGATAAACCTTCCAATCCTGACAAGGCTTTGCACAAGTCCGCCAAGCAACCCCAGGGTAATTATTAGATAAACAACAGTCATCCAGTCAAGTACACGGCTTTGCTGTGCCGGTGACAGCACTGCGGTAGAAGTGATGACAACCTCGGGCAATGTAATAGCTGGTAGCCTGGTTTCGCTCGGAAAGACCATGATGCCGGGCAGCCAGTAACTTCCTATGAGAGGAAGTATCATAATTAAAAGTGCTGATGCCAGCAGGTATATCCGGTTCATCACAAAAAATGATTCACGCCGCATAATAAACAAGTAGAAGCCCGTAAACAAAGCCCCTGCCATGATACTCTTAGCCAGGTATATGATCAGTTCATTCATCCTACTCTGCCTTTCTGTGTGCTATTTGTTCGTCAATGATCCTGCGTAATTCCTCCATCTCTTTCACCGAAAGATTTTCGTTGCCGGTAAAAAACGAAACCACTTTTTTGTATGAATTATCGAAGTATCCTTTCACTACATTACCCATAAAAAGCCGTGTGTATTCATTTTTGCTGATCAACGGGTAATATTCATGGGTTTTCCCAAAAGAAGTATGCCCGACAAATCCCTTTTTCTCCAGAATGCGGATGATGGTGGAGATTGTATTGTAGGCCGGTTTCGGCTCCGGGTATTGCTCAAGAAGGTCATTCACGAATCCTTTTTCCAATTGCCATAATATCTGCATGACCTCTTCCTCAGCCCTGGTAAGTTCCTTCATCGTTGCTACACTTTTTGTCATTGGTGTGAATTTCATCATGTAAAATTACAACTAAAAACATAGTTATGCAACTAATTTATTAGTTTATAAGAAAATATTTTTTAAATAACAGCAAAACAAATATTTACAACAACCAGAATATGCATCGTCAATGTACTTTGGCAATGTTGAATGCGTAAATTTGCGGGCTCACTTATGACTATGAATAGAAATTCTACTCACACATTCTATAATTTACTGTTTATTACACTGCTGCTTTTGCTTGCGAGTTCAGGCGTTGCCCAGGTTTTTGTCACGAGCAATCTGCCGATTGTCATTATTAGTACGAACAATGTTCCGATTCCTGATGAGCCGAAGATAGCCGGGACAATGAAGATTATTGACAATGGCCCGGGACAGATCAATCACGTTACTGATTCAGGAAACATTTACACAGGGAATATTGGTATCGAGGTGAGAGGTCATTTTTCGGCTATATTTCCTCAAAAGCCTTATGCCATCGAAACACGCGACGCTGATCAGAATGAGCTGAATGTACCGCTGTTCGGATTTCCCGAAGAACACGATTGGGTTCTGCTTGCCAATTACAATGACAAGGTTTTCATGCGAAATGTACTGGCCTTCAAGCTCTTCAATGAAATGGGACATTATGCTTCACGTACCCGCTTTTGCGAAGTGATGGTTAATGGCGCCTACCAGGGTATTTACATTTTTGGTGAAAAAATCAAGCGCGACAACGACCGGGTCGATATTGCCAAACTCGAACCTGACGAAAATTCAGGCGAACCAATGACCGGCGGATACATTTTCAAACTGGATTACTGGGACTGGACCAATAGCTGGCAGTCAGCGTATCATCCTATCGGGCACTCCACCTTTGACGTGCATTATGTGTATGAGTATCCCAAACCCGAAGCTATCACCATCCAGCAGAAAGCATATATCAAGTCGTATGTAAACACATTTGAATCAGCGCTTTATAATCAGAATATCCATGATTCCACTGCGGGGTATTTTCGATATATGGACATGACCTCTTTTATCGACTATTTTTTGGTGAACGAAGTATCAAGAAATAATGATGGTTTCAAGAAGAGCTTCTTCATGTTTAAAAACCGCGATGGCATTGATAAAAGGATCAATCTTGGCCCGGTATGGGATTTTGACTGGGCATGGAAAAACATTGATGAATGTTACATTTTCGCACACACCGACGGAAGTGGCTGGGCTTATAAGGTAAATGACTGTTATCCGGATGTTCATTCACCGGGCTGGCACATCAGACTGTTGCAGGATACTATCTTTGCCAATGCTTTGAAATGCCGGTATGAAGATTTCAGGACAAATATTCTGAATACCGATACTCTATTCAACTGGATTGACAGCACGGTTACTTACCTGTGGGAGGCTCAGCAACGTCACTATGAGCGCTGGCCAATTCTGGGACTCAATGTCGGCGCTCCGGTAGTAGGCCCGATTCCGACAAC
>DAONEL010000161.1:0-4699 GCA_035403045.1 Bacteroidales bacterium | reverse complement strand
ATTAATCTTTTCCGGTTAATTTTTGAAAGGCCTGCCAGCGATGGCAGGTCTTTTTTTATGCATTGCCGCGATACAACCATTACGAATTCGGCATTATTAAGAACTTTATTAATATTTTTACAAACTATCAATTTTACCAGCATGAAATCATTCCCGGCCGCCGCTTACCTGTTCATCATCGTTTTGCTGTCAGCTATTTCTCTGACATGCAATTCGCAAACCAGGTTTCCCTATCAGGACCCGTCGCTCGGTATAGAAATGAGGACTAAAGACCTGCTGGGCAGGATGACTCCTGATGAGAAATTCTGGCAGCTATTCATGATTCCGGGCGACCTGAGCATCGGCAAAGAGAAGTTAAAAAACGGAATTTTCGGCCTCGAAGTGGATGCCAGGGGAGAAACAAATGATGCCGCCGGACAGATGCTCACATATGGCGGAACCACAGATGCCGGTTTATATGCCAATAAAGTGAACGAAATTCAGCGGTTTTTTGTCACTGAAACACGGCTTGGAATTCCGATCATCCCGTTTGCTGAGTCATTGCACGGGCTTGGAATGGGTGGAAGCACTGCTTTTCCGCAGTCAATAGGGCTGGCAGCCTCATGGGATACCTCGCTGATGAATAAAGTTTCAAGAGCCATTGCCCGCGAGGTACGTTCGAGGGGAATACGCCAGGTACTCGATCCTGTCATCAACATTGCCCGCGATGTACGCTGGGGAAGAGTGGAAGAGACTTATGGCGAAGACCCGTTCCTTACGACACAGATGGGCCTGTGCTATATGAATGAATTTGAAAAGCTTGGGGTGATTGCTACACCCAAACATTTTGCAGTTAATTCAGGCGACGGTGGCCGCGACAGCTACCCTGTCCATTACAATGAAAGGCTACTGGAAGAGATATATTTCCCCGCATTCAAAGAAGGATTCCTTATAGCAGGTGCAAGGTCGGTGATGTCGGCATACAATTCACTTGATGGAAGCCCCTGCACTGCCAATAATTGGCTGCTCAATACAAAACTTAAAAAGGAATGGGGATTCAAAGGGTTTGTGATTTCTGATGCCTGTGCTGTAGGAGGTGCCAACGTGTTGCACTATACAGCCAGGGACTATACCGAAGCCACCATGGATGCTATGAATGGCGGGCTGGATGTGATTTTCCAGACTGATTACAACCATTACAACCTGTTTAAAGATGCGTTCGATAAAGGTCTTATTGCTGATTATGTGATCGATAGCGCTGTAGCGCATGTGCTCAGGGCGAAATTTGAATTGGGATTGTTTGAAAATCCTTATGTCGATGTGAGGGAAGCGGAGCGATGGAACGGTAATCCGGCTCACCGGCAACTGGCGCTTCAGGCAGCCCGCGAATCAATCGTGCTTTTGAAAAATGATGAGAATATCCTCCCGTTGAAATCCTCCGGTAAAATTGTCGTGATTGGTACTGATGCCGTTGAAGAGCGTTTGGGTGGCTACAGCGGGCCGGGGATCAATAAAGTTTCAATCCTCGATGGTATTAAAAACCAGGCAGGGAAGAGAGTTACCGTGAGTTTTGCTGAAGGCCCCGGCAGATTTTATAAGCCATTTGTACGGGTGCCTTCTGAATGCCTTGTTCCTGCTGACGGCCAGCCTAGACAGCACGGCATGAAAGGGGAGTATTTTGATAATATTTCTCTGCGCGGCGAGCCTGTCGTAGTAAGAACCGATGAACAATTAGCCTTTGGCTGGACACTCTACTCCCCTGATCCCAGGCTTCCGTTCGATTGTTATTCAGTGCGCTGGACTGGCAAACTTGTCGCTCCCGAAAGTGGGAACTTTAAACTTGGCATCGATGGCAATGACGGATACAGGCTTTATCTCGACGGTAAACTCATCCTCGACAACTGGGTAAAGTGTTCATATTCAACCCGGTTTACTGAGGTGAGCCTGGAGAAAGGTGAAGCTTATCATCTTAAAGTTGAATATTTTGAAAGTTCAGGCAGCGCCAGGTTAAACCTTGTATGGAATGTTGGGGTGAATGATAATAGTGATGCAAAAATCAATGAAGCTACAGAACTTGCCCGTTCATCGGATGTGGCTGTCGTTGTGGCAGGTATCAGCGAAGGGGAGTTCAACGACAGGGCATTTCTAAAACTGCCGGGCAAACAGGAGGAATTAATTAACGCTGTGGCTGCATCAGGCAAACCGGTTGTGGTGGTATTGGTTGGTGGCAGCGCCATAACCATGAGCAGATGGATTGAGAAAGTAAACGGAATTGTTGATGTGTGGTATCCTGGGGAAGCAGGGGGAGATGCCGTCGCTGAAGTGTTATTCGGTAAATACAACCCTGCAGGAAGATTACCAATAACTTTTCCCATTTTCGAAGGGCAACTCCCGTTGGTTTATAACCACAAACCTACCGGCAGGGGCGATGATTATACCGACCTGACAGGCCAGCCGTTGTTCCCTTTTGGTTACGGATTGAGTTATACACGGTTTGAGTACAGCGATCTGCAATTCGACAGGAAGGAAATACCGGCAGGCGAGACGGCGACGGTCAGATTCAACGTGACAAATGTTGGCAAAGCAGCCGGTGATGAGGTCTGCCAGCTTTATATCAGGGATGAGCTGTCATCAGTCGCACGTCCCGTCAAAGAACTCAAGGGATTTGCCAGGATCAGCCTGGCGCCGGGTGAAACAAAAGAAGTGACATTCAGGATCACACCCGACCTGCTCTCAATGCTGAATGTGAACATGGAAAAGGTGATCGAACCCGGTGAATTCAGGATTATGATTGGCGCTTCGTCGACAGATATCAGGCTGAGAGGAATACTGAAAGTGGAAAAATAGGCAGTTTACTTTTTCGCTTTTTCTTCAGGGAAGTATTGTTTCAACAATAATATGTTGTCGTCAGCAAATATTTCTTTGAAATATTTTCCATTACAGGGATTCTTCAGGTCATTTAAATACATGCTGTTATAGATTTCTGAATTCTTCTTAAGAACCAGAATACCTTCATTCTGGCTGTATAATTTCTGCCTGATCTCTTTAAGCGGAACGTACGAATTCATGGCATCACCCATCAGAATGATATTCTTATTAGGAATCCGGGAATGCAGCGCCAGGTAGAATGTATTGTTCCACCCAACGTTGTCGATGACCAGGAATGAATCCCGGGAAATGTTATTACCGATAAGTTTGGATATGCCCACAAATGATTGATTTTGAAGCCTCGGAAGAGGTTTGATGGTTGGTGTGTTGTAAACAAATGATAATGCAACCGTGATGATTCCAAACAGCCAGGCCAGCCTTACCTTTTTTTGAGTATATTCTTTAAAATATTCAGAAACAAAGGGTAAACTAAGTACGGCCAGAGTGCCGACAAACCTGTGCTGGAGCAATAACACACCCTTGAATGCATTGTATTGCATCACCCCGAACATTCCGAGTAATGGGAGTATGTGGATAAAATTGATCTTCTTCACAGGCTTGTTCGTAAACATTTTGAAGATTGTCCCAACAATTACAACTCCTGCCGGAATCCCGACAGCAATTATCCACGAAAACGGGAAAAACCATATCCTGCGCAGGTAATTGCTAAAATGCAAATTCTTGTTATTTCCCATTTCTACAATCGTCCAATAATAATTGCCCTGAATCCCATAGAATGGATTTCCAGTTGCAAGCCAGTTGGTATACAGCCATGAAATTGGAAATATCAGAGCCGAAATAAGGAACACAGGTAAAAATTTCCACTGTTTTATCAATATGATTATCAGGCTGATTACAAAAATCATAATCCAGGCTTCATATCGGAATCCTGAGGCAATGGTGATTGATAAACCCGAGTATAGAATGTACCTGTAGGAATTGTTCCTCAGCCCCTTTGATAGAAAGTTAAGGCTGAGAACGAGAAAGAATAGGTATGGAGTTTCTGAAAGCGCAAGGTAACTGTTGCGGAATAATATCGGGCAAATGGCAAGAAACACAGTTGCAATATATGCACCTTTGTCGTTAAATTCTCTCCTTACAAGAAAGTAGAATGGTACAAGCGTGAATGCAGAGATCACTACATGGATCAACATCGGCATATATACAGGGTCATTCCAAATAAAGAGCCCAATACCAATCAGGTAAAAATGAAAAGGACACCAGAAATTTGAGAGAATCCATTCAGGATTTTCTTTCCATGAAATACCTGAGAAAATTCGGGCAACAGCATCTGAATCATCAATCTGAACAAATGGCAGCAGTATCAGCTTACAAGCTAAGACTATGATAAACAATAAAATGATTCTTAAATAATTGTTGTCTTTCATAATTCGCATAAGGTCAAATATTTATACGAAAGGCCGCTGATCACAAATATGGTGATTTATATCAGTAAAATTCATCAAACCCGACCTAAAAAACAAATCTGTTTTTTTACATCGGCAAGTGTTTTTTTTAACCTGGCATTGGGTTGCATATTAATGTAAAATTTTTCTATACCCAGATCTTGTTTTGGTAGGAAAGCCCCATCAGGGGCGATATTCTGGTAAAGGAAAGAAATCCCAGTAAATACTAAGTCTCGAAGGGACTGCATTATCAAAGCGTTTGAGTGTTTTCGGTTTGCTCTGAATAAATTGCAATGGGGATACAACGATGCTTCAAAAAAATGGTGGTTACTTTGGCAGTTTAAACATCACTTCCCAGTATTTCTCCTTATTCATATCCGACCAAT
>DAONEL010000160.1:0-4775 GCA_035403045.1 Bacteroidales bacterium | reverse complement strand
GTTTCAGGTTTCAGGTTTCAGGTTTCAGGTTTCAGGTTTAAGGTTTCAAGTTTCAGGTTTCAGGTTACAGTCAAGCGATCGGCACCCGGCACCTGGCACCCGGCACCTGGCACCCGACACCCGGCACCTGGCACCCGGCATTTGGCACCTGGCACCCGGCACATTCATATTTTTTCAACGTCACAAATAAGCTCTTTTTCTCTTGTAACTGACAACAGCCTGACTTTTTCGATCCGGTTGATGAGCGCCGGAATGAAAGGTGTGCGGACATGGATGTAATTTTCGGTCCAGCCGTGCATCATACCGTTCACATTGTCCGACTCCCACAAAACGCTGAAAGTCTTTCCGATATTTGAAGTGTAAAAGGCCAGTTTTTTTGATTCCGATAGTTCGTGGAGGACAACACTCCGGCGCCGCTTATCTTTTTCATCCACAGGCCCTTCAAAGTCAACAGCCCTGGTGCCGGGGCGTTCGGAATAAGAAAATACATGAAGGTAAGTGACCTCCAGGCTGTTAATAAACCGGTATGAGTCCTCGAAATCCTCAGGCGTTTCGCCCGGGAATCCTACAATCACATCCGCAGCAATGCAGGCATCGGGCATCAGTTCTTTTATCCTGGCAATGCGTGACGCAAATACTTCACGTTTGTACTTACGTTTCATGAGTGCCAGTATCTTGTCAGAACCCGCCTGCAGGGGGATGTGGAAATGAGGAAGCAGTTTCGTTGATGATGCAACCAGTTCGATGATTTCGTCGTTAAGAAGTTCCGGTTCAATGGATGAGATACGGATACGGTCGATGCCATCAAGATTTTCCAGTTCGCGCAGCAAATCAACAAATTTCTCACCGTTGCGATGGCCAAAATCACCAATATTTACGCCGGTAAGGATAACTTCCCGCATTTCGGTAGAGGCAATCTCACGGGCAACTTTCATGGTGTTTTCAATGCTGTCGCTTCTGCTTCGTCCACGCATATATGGAATTGAGCAAAACGTGCAGAAATAGTCGCAACCATCCTGCACTTTGAAGAACGACCGGGTTCGGTCGTTAGCCGAGTATGAGGGGACGAATTCCTTTATTTTGCTGATGTCTGACACATGCCCTGGTTCTCCGTCCTGTCGTTCAAGCAGTTCTTTGAGCCTGAACTTATCGTTGTTTCCAAGCACTAAGCTAACGCCATCCATTTTTTCGAAGGCTTCGGGATGTGCCTGCGCAGCACAACCCATCACCACCACTTCTGACGACGGATTGGTTTTGTGCGCCTTCCGGATAGCAGTCCGGCATTTTTTCTCAGCAACTGCTGTTACCGAACAGGTATGTACCACATATATATCAGCTTCTTCCTCGAAATCAACCAGTTGGAAATCATCGGTTCCAAGTTGGCGGCTGATGGTGGATGTTTCGGAAAAGTTTAGCTTGCAGCCCAGCGTATGAAATGCGACGCGCTTTTTAGTCATGCAGCAAAAATACTGCATTATTTCGCACGAAAAGGATTGAGTTGATAAGCGTATGTTGACTTCAGGACGCTGATTATGCAGATTGATGCGGATTTACGCTGATTCGTTATTATCATTTTCAATCTTTGAAACCCGCTTTCAGGTTTGATTTCGCTGAATAGGCCTGCAGCAGTATTCCCCCGACAATGAAGGCCAATCCCACAATGGTTGAGGCGAGGATCTTTTCGCCGACGAATATTGAAACCAGCAGCAGTGACAGGAAGGGGGAGATGAATACAAGGTTTGAGACCCTGGCGGTATTTGCCGACAGTTTTAACGCTGTGAGCCACAGGACGAAAGTAAGCCCCATTTCAAAAATGCCGATATAAACCGATCCGATTATTCCTTTAACAGGTGGCAGCGCGAAATTGGAGGTAGCAATATTCCAGGCGAGGATATAAATGAGTCCAAACAGGAAGTTCATCGTCATCTTGCTGATGTCGTCGCGTTTGTCCTTCATGTTCAGTATCCAGAATGAGGCCCAGAACACGGAACTGCCTGCTGCAAGGCTTACCCCGAGTGGGTTTTCAAACCTGAAAGTCCCGGGATTGCCATGTGTGGCGATGATCACCGTGCCGAAAAAACTGACCAGGATAGCAATAAAACTAATGGTGGTTATTTTCTGGTGAAGGAAAATCATCGAAAATATCACCAGCATCACCGGCCATAAGTAGTTGAGCGTAACGGCTTCCTGCGCCGGTATCATGCTGTATGCTTTAAACAGCACCATGTAATAGAGAAAAGGATTGAAAAGCCCCATCAGCGCTGAAGCCAAAAGATCGCGGCTTGTCAGGTTCCGGATCGGTTTCAGCCTGCCGCTGGCCGCCATCACCACCAGCAGAAAAACAAAAGCTATGGTCGTGACTATCAGTAGCAACAACGACGGATTTACATACCCGAGGGTAAGTTTGAATGCCGTGCCCATGGTGCACCAGAAACCGATGGATAAAAGCGCAAGAGTGTATGCCTTTTTCTGTTGCTGCATTCCAAAAGGATGTCATGCAAAGGTGCATAAAATACGCTCATTTTCAACCTTGTTGGAGCAGAAACGGAAGTGGGTGGCTTAATGATTTGAAAAACAGTCATATCTGCGAGGCCTGGCGTTTCCGTGTTTTGCGGAATCTCGAAATATTCATAGCTTTGCACTTTGAAAACAGGAGATATTATGAAGAAATTAGCTGTAGTAGCCTTTGGAGGAAATGCCCTGCTCAGGGGTGACCAGGTTGGAACCATAGAGGAACAGGAACTCAACGCCCGTGAAACCTGCGAGCGGCTGCTCACACTCATCAATCGCGGATATAATGTAGTTCTTACGCACGGCAACGGCCCGCAGGTCGGGAATATTTTGCTTGCCAATTCAGCCGGTAACAAGGTTTACGGCCTTCCGGAAATGCCCATGGATATTTCGGTAGCTTATTCTCAGGGTTTTATCGGCTATGTGCTTGAACAGCAGTTGCGTAACGTGCTCCGCGAACATGAACTCGAGCGTGATATCATCACCATTATCACCCAGGTGCTTGTGGATAAGGAAGATACAGCCTTTGATAATCCCACAAAGCCAATCGGGCCCTTTTACTCAAAAGAAGAGGCTGACAAAATGAGCGCCGAAACCGATTCCGTGTTTAGAGAAGATCCCCGTGGAAGGGGCTGGCGCAAAGTGGTGGCTTCCCCGAAACCTCTGGTGATAGGAAACCAGCGGTCAATTGAGAAGCTGGCCCGCGACGGACAGATTGTTATCGCTGTTGGCGGGGGCGGTATTCCTACATTTTATGTTGCTGAAAATAAGCTCCAGGGAATTGATGCGGTCATCGACAAGGACCTGGCCTCGGCTCTCCTTGCCGGAAATATCAGCGCCGATAAGTTATTCATCCTCACCGATGTACCCAAGGTTTGCATCAACTTTAACACACCCCAGGAAAAAGCCATCGATCGCATGAGCGTGAAGCAGGCCAAGAAGTACCTCGAAGAAGGGCATTTTGCCGAAGGCAGTATGGCTCCCAAAATCAGGGCGGCCATCCATTTCGTTAAGCACACCAGCCGCGATGCCATCATCACCTCGGCCAACGTGCTGGGTGTTGACAACGGCGGAACAAGGATTTCGATAGTGTAGGAAGATGTTTCATGTTTCATGTTTCAAGTTTCTGGTTCAATGGCTGCCTGATCTTTCACTTTTGACCTTTGACCTTTGACCTCTGACCTCTGACTTTTGACTTAATCCACAACTCCTAACTCCCATTAACAATTAACCATTAACCATTAACCGATAACTCAAACTCTAATGGCATTCAACTTAAAAAATCGTCATTTCCTGAAAGAGCTGGATTTTACTCAGCAGGAAATCAAATTCTTACTCGATCTTGCTTTCGAGTTGAAAAAGGCAAAATATGCCGGCACCGAGCAGCCCAGGCTGAAAGGAAAGAACATTGTGCTGCTTTTCGAAAAGGATTCAACCCGCACACGCTGTGCGTTTGAGGTTGCCGCTCTCGACCAGGGCGCCCATGTTACATACCTGGGGCCTTCGGGATCGCAGATGGGTAAAAAAGAATCGATGAAAGACACAGCACGCGTGCTGGGACGCATGTACGACGGCATCGAATACCGCGGCTACGGTCAGGAAATCGTAGAAGCCCTGGCAAAATATTCAGGAGTTCCCGTGTGGAACGGCCTCACCAACGAATTCCATCCCACGCAGATGCTGGCCGACTTCATGACCATGATGGAACACACCGACAAACCTCTCAACAAGGTTAGTTTTGCTTTCCTGGGTGATGCCAAGAACAATGTCGGCAATTCGCTCATGGTAGGAGCAGCCAAGATGGGTATGGATTTCCGGGCTGTCGCTCCAAAAAGCTGCCAGCCGGCACCCGAACTGGTGGATATATGCCGCGAAATAGCCGAAGAAACCGGCGCCCGCATTACCATTACCGATAATGTGGAAAAAGGGGTAAAAGGCTGCGATTTCCTCTACACCGATGTATGGGTTTCAATGGGTGAGCCGGCCGAAGTATGGCAGGAACGTATTAACCTGCTGCAACCATACCAGGTGAACAGCGATGTTGTGAGGAAAACGGAAAATCCGAATGTGAAATTCCTGCATTGTCTGCCGGCTTTCCACAACCGTGAAACAGTGGTAGGAGAGGATATTTTCCAGAAATTTGGCCTTGACGGCATGGAGGTAACCGAAGATGTTTTTGAATCGCCCATGTCGATCGTGTTTGATGAAGCTGAAAACCGCCTGCATACCATCAAAGCCGTGATGGTGGCAACGCTGGGTGCGTA
>DAONEL010000159.1:0-4826 GCA_035403045.1 Bacteroidales bacterium | reverse complement strand
TGAAACCGGTAAACATTGACCATACTATGCAGTCCGGGACTGCAATAAAGCAATTATGGGCAAGTTTTTATGTTGAAATATCAATTTCTTTATAAACGAGATAATAATTGTTATAAAGGTTAGTCGCTGATATACTGATTGTTAACAGATATATCAAACTCCCCTGTATATAAATTTCGGTTAAAGATTGCTTCATCCCCTGAATATTTTGTATATCTTCACAGCCGAAATATAAAACTGATTTCCATCGCCCGGAAACCTTTTTAAACAATTCTTTACCTAATAACCCGGTAATGATTCACTATTCGGATTTTGCGATCATCGAGGGGCTTCGCCTCAACAGCGATTTCATCATCCGCTATGTATATAAGGAGTTTTTCCCCACGATCCGTTACCTGATCAAGAATAACGCCGGCCTCGACGAAGATGCTGAGGATATTTTCCAGGAGTCATTGTACATCATTCTGAAAAAGATACAGGAAGATGATTTTGAGCTTAACTCATCATTTCTCACGTATCTTTATTCAATAAGCAAAAACCTGTGGCTGCAGCGATTAAAGCGCAAACGGCTGCATGAAAAGAACCAAAGTGACCTGGTGCATTTCCTGTCAGCACCCGATAGCGGCATAGAAATACATGTTGAATACGAGGAAAAGTATCGTGTTTTTATCGAGCAATTCGAAAACCTCTCCGAAGATTGTAAAAAGTTGTTGCGCCTGTTCCTGGGCAAAATGTCACTAAAGGAAATTGCTGATGAAATGGGCTACAAATCTGAGCTTTACGCCAAAACCAAGAAATATCTCTGCAAGGAATCTCTTCGTAAACTTGTTGAAAACGATCCTTCTATCCGGGCGTTGCGATAGTTGCATTCATAATTATTCTTTAAACTTTATGCGGTAGTGATCCAAAATCACTAAACCGATGTTTATGTATTTGTGGAAATCTGATCTTTGTATTATAAACCAGCAATAATCTCATGAGCTATTTTGACGAAATGTTTTATTCGCCTGTCAGGCTCAGGTTCCAGACGCGTGAAGTTTTTGTAGGCGATTTGCCTTTGGGGGGAACCAACCCCATCAGGGTACAATCCATGACCAATACCGATACCAACAACACAGAGGCAACCGTAGCACAGGTGGTGCAGCTTGCCGATGCCGGTTGCGAATATGTGCGGATAACCGCCCAGGGCGAACGCGAAGCCGAAAACCTTGCCAATATTAAGAAAACCTTACGTTCCAGGGGTTACAAAATTCCTTTGATCGCCGATATTCATTACAGCCATCGTGCCGCAGAAGTTGCTGCTGCCATCGTGGAGAAAATCCGCATCAACCCGGGGAACTATGCCGACCGCCGGCAAATTTTGCGACAGGAATACAACGAAAAAGAATATGAGCTCGAGTTGGAACGCATTGCCGAACGCATTCATCCGTTACTAAAAATCTGCCGTGAAAACGGCACAGCCATGCGCATCGGTTCCAATCACGGATCGTTGAGCGGACGTATCATGAGCCGCTATGGTGATACAGCCGAAGGCATGGTGGAATCGGCGCTTGAATTTGCAAGAATTTGCGATAATGCCGGATTCCGCAACCTTGTTATTTCCATGAAATCGAGCAATGTAAAGGTAATGGTGCAGGCTACCAGGCTCCTTGTAGATAAAATGATGGCCGAAGGTATGGCTTATCCTTTGCACCTTGGAGTAACCGAAGCAGGCGATGGTGAAGACGGCATCATCAAGTCGGCAGCAGGCATTGGCGCTCTTCTCAACGACGGAATCGGAGATACAATCCGCGTATCGCTCACCGGCGATCCGCTGCAGGAAATACCTGTCGCACGGTATATTGCTGACCGATACAACAAACTCAACAGCCCTGCATTCGTAATCGTTAATCACCAGAAAATTGAAAACCGGAGCAATGAATCTTCCGGCCGGCATTTGATTAATCCATTTACCTATCATAAGCGCGAAACTGTTGCTGCAGGCAGCATCGGCGGCAACAGGCCGGTACAGGTGCTGGCCGAAAAAGCCGGATTATTATGTATCGTTGACGAAAACAATTCGGCTGTCGGTGTTGTGACTGATGGTTCACAAAAAGAGCTGAATTTCCTGCAGGGTGAAACCAAACCTGTCCGTGCAGCTGTTTCGAGGTCTGATGAATCAGATCAGCGCCCGGTTGTACTTAAAAAAGAATTCGGGCATAACATCGAAAGCGAATTTGCCATCGATAGTGCCATTGATTTCGGGTCGCTGCTTACCGACGGAATTGGTGAAGCAATATGGCCTGTCACCCCAAACCTTGAACAGGAAAAAGTAACCCGCATTGCTTTCGGCATCTTGCAGGCAACAAGAGCACGCATTACACGTACCGAGTTTATTTCATGCCCGTCGTGTGGCCGGACATTGTTTGATATAGAAACCACGCTGAAAAAGATCAAAGAAAAAACCGGCCACTTAAAAGGGCTAAAAATTGCCGTGATGGGCTGTATTGTAAACGGCCCCGGCGAAATGGCTGATGCCGATTACGGTTATGTAGGCGCTGGCAGGGGGGCTATTACCCTTTATAAACAATCGGAAGTAGTTCGTAAAAATATACCCCAGACTGAAGCGCTGGATGCGCTCATAAACCTGATAAAGGAATCGGGTGACTGGAAAGAGCCGGAGAACAGCCGGGAGGAATAGTCTATTTCAGCGAGTATCTCACTCCACCGTAAACAGTAGCACCTACAATCGGCCCCCAAACCATGGATGTGTCAAAGTGGGTGTGATATGGCCGCCAATATTCGGTTATCGGATCCTTTTGGGTAAAGTTGGTGAGGTTTTCACCGCCAATATACACTTCGAAATACTTGAATTTGCGGGTAACCTGGGCAAGCAATTGGGTATAAACCGGGGAATTCTCAGGGCGGCGGAGCGCTTCGGGCATCTTTTGGGTGTCAGGCAGGCGCGATGGCCCGTTTACCTGTAAAGTCAGGTCAAATTTCCACTTATCAAAACGAGTTGCATAAGCAATATTGAACAGCCCTTTATACCTGCTGCTCATGGCTTTATGCCTGAGAATGCCGTTTTCAGTAATGTTCACATCGTTCAGGCGAAACGCCGTAAGCACATTCAATCTTTTAACCGGTTCGAAGGAAAACTGTACCTGGAAAATGTTGGAAAAGGATTTCCCGTCAAGGTTATACACAAACGCATCAGCAGGCAAACTGTCAAGGTCAACTATCACCTGGTGAATGAATTGCGTGCGGTAAAACTCTGCGTCAAACTGCGCATCCCGGCCAAACAAATGAAGGTCTTGAGTGAAATTGAGGCCAAAATTCCATGCATTTTCCTGGTTCAAATTATCACTGATGTTCAGCTTCCGCTGGCTGGCCATGATAGCATAGTTTTCGGCAAGAACATTAGCACTTCGGTACCCCTTACCGGCTGAAGCCCTGAGCGTTGCTGATTTTGAAATATGATAACGCATGTGCAACCGCGGCGTCATAAAAAGTCCGTACTTGTTGTGATGGTCAGCCCTGAGCCCGGCAATCATTGTGAACTTATCACCCAGGGTCATGGTGTATTCAAAAAATGCTCCCGGCACAATTTCCTTCCGGTCAAAGTTGTAAACTGAATCATGCACGCTGAAGATGGTGAACAAACTGTCGGGCGTGGCATCCTTATCGTTCCCGGCCACCTGGTACAGATAGGTAATGTCCTTCTTTGAGAAAGCTTCAGCATAGTTGTCATACATAAAGCTGAACCCCGAGGTGAATTTATGATGTTCGTTTAGAATCTTATCCTGAAAAAGCAGGTTGGCATAGAAGCTTTTCTGCGATGCATCATATCTGTTCAATCCCAAATTATCATGTTGCATATGATAGATTCCTGAAACGATGAGGGCAATGCTTCTATCGGGATGCGCGGGAAACATAATTCCGTTTTTCATGAAGCCTTCTAATCGCCGGGTATGCATGTTAATACCATAAACTTTGGTGCCGGTGTTGATGCCGGCAGTGTCCTGTTTAAAAGTTTCCGGATCAAATTTCATCGAGCCACCTGTGCGGGTTTCATCAAAATACTTGACAGCCAGATGACTGGAAAATTTATTCGGAATATTATAATCCCAGCGGTTCATCAGATTGTAAGCTGAATTGGCGGGTATATCCATGAAACCATCGTTGTTGCGGTCGAATGGCTGGTTGAAGCGGCTGAAATGGCCAAAAACCATGGTTCCAAGCCTGTCGTTTATTTTAATGGCAGAATGCGCATTTGCTTCGAGCCTGCCGTTGGTGTTTGCAAAAAGGTTCAGGAAAAGTTTTTCGCTATCCACAGGTTTTTTGTACTCAACCATGATTTGTCCGGTGGTGGATTCAAAGCCGTTGATTACCGATGACGCGCCTTTGCTCACAAGGATCGACTGCATCCAGGTTCCCGGAATATAGCCCAGGCCGAAAGAACTGGCCAGCCCACGCACCAGAGGAACGTTTTCGCTGAGCACCTGGCTGTAAACTCCTGACAGGCCGAGTAACTGGATCTGTCTGGCACCGGTGAGCGCATCGGAATACATAACGTCAACCGAAGCATTGGTTTCAAAGCTTTCGGCAAGGTTGCAGCAGGCGGCTTTGCGCAATTCGCCGGTAGTTATCACCTGAACCTTGCGCGGGTCGGCATGTGAAATAAATGATAAAGGCGCCCTGCTTCCAATTTCTACTGCACTCAGTTCCTGACTGCTTTCGGTCATCATCAGGTTCAGGTTGCTGTTGTTACCAACCGGAACCGTATCTGTGTTATACCCGATAAAGCTCACTATCAACCTTTTATCAGCAATCCCTTTGCTAGAAAG
>DAONEL010000158.1:0-4829 GCA_035403045.1 Bacteroidales bacterium | reverse complement strand
TTTACAATATGATTTCAGGGATGATTTTATGGTAAATTCTGAGATTGGTCAAATGTACATCAATTACTATTATACACTAAGCTCATATATTGACGGTAATCTTTCTGTATCATTAGCGTTAACTACAGCAAGAAGATTAGCAGAATTTAACAACGTAATGTTAGTCCTGTTAGATGAGAATGCATTCTCCAATACGATAGTAATTGATACAACTTTAAAGAATAAGTTAATAGCCTTAATAGAAGACTACAGAGAACTTTCGACGGATCAAGAGTTCAATGATATCTTAGATGTAATTCTCTCAGATCTGAATAATTTTTCCGGCAAGACAAGAGCGGAATTTCTATCCATGATTAATTAGTAAAAGTCTTTACTGATAGGCATATTACTTTTAGAACTACATCAATTTGTTGTTGATCAATAAATTGCTGATGTAGGTTATTGCAAAATCAAAAAAATTAAAGAAGCTGTCTCAATTATAACCTTTTGATAGATCTCGATTATACTTGATCTGACTAGATGCTGATAATTAAAGAACATACTGATAAGTCGTGACCGAGCTGGGCTTTTGAGACAGCCTCTTTTTTGATATTCGTGATCACACCCTCTTCCTGTAACTCATCACAGCCCAGGTGTTAAAGACGAGAGCAAAACCCAGCAGGGCAAACAGTTGTGTCTTCATTTCACCGATTGCGCTGCCTTTGAGGTAAACCATTCGCATCACCTGCATGAAATACTTCAGCGGGTTGAAATCGGTAATGATCTGCGCCCAATGCGGCATACTGTTGATGGGAGTGAACAACCCGCTCAGGATAATGAAGATCAGCATGAAGAAGAAGATCACGAACATGGCCTGCTGCATGGTTTCGGAATAGTTCGAGATAATAAGCCCAAAACCCGACACAACGAGAATGTAGATGGCAGCAAAGAAGTAAATTGTCCCGAAACTTCCCTGCGGATATAATCCGTAAACAAGCCAAGCCACGCCGAAACAGAGAGTTATCACTACGAAGCCTATTAGCCAGAAAGGCAGCAGTTTGCCCAGGATGAAAATGAACCGGGACACAGGTGTTACATTGATCTGCTCCATGGTGCCGGCTTCCTTCTCCATCACAATGTTGAGTCCCGGCAGGAACCCGCAGAGCATGGTGATCACCATCACCATAAGTGCCGGAACCATAAACACCTTGTAGTTGAGGTAAGGATTGTAACGGAACTGGCTTACAATTTCGGCCTGCGGCGAAAGTGTGACTGTAACCGGTCCCGCAAGTTCGCTGCGTATTTCGGCAGAATAATCACTCAGAATACCCATCAGGTAATAGCTGCTCATTCCGCCTTTGGTTCCGTTCACGGTATTGGCTGTTATCATCGCCTTTGCACTTCCGCTGCTCACAAGGTCCTTCTCAAAATTCTGCGGAATTTCAAGGATCACATCCGCCCGGTCGGATTCAATGGCTTTGAGCGCTTTTGTATAGCTCTGCGATTCCCCTGCCAGCCTGAAGTACCCGGTCGAACTGATCTTGTTTATCAGTTTGGCTGAATACGGACTATGATCGTTATCAATAACCTGAAGGTTGATGTTTTTGATTTCAAAATCAGCAGCCCAGGGGAAGACCAGCAAAACCATTACCGGGAAGATTATAATCAGCTTTGGCAGAAACGGATTCCTGCGCAACTGCCTGAATTCTTTTTCGATGAGATACCTGATGACCATTATTCGAGCCGGTTTTTGAATTTCTTAACACTGAATGCGATGATTACGGTTGCCATTGCCAGCAGAATTGTGATCTCCTTAAAAACAGACTGAATTCCCAGTCCTTTGATCATCAGGTCTTTGACGGCAGAAATATACCACTTTGCAGGGATGATGTGAGATATCCATTGAAGGATGGCCGGCATATTTTCAACAGGGTAAATCATACCCGAAAGCAGCATCACCGGTATCATGAATACCATCCCGGAAATGAGGTAAGCGAACATCTGTTTCGACGTAAGTGTGGAAATCATGATGCCGATGGCCAGCGACACGAAGATGAAAAGCAGTGAGACCAGTATGAGCCAGAAGATACTTCCCATTACCGGTACTTTCAGTACATAAACTGCCAGCAAGAGCACGGTTGCCAGGTTTACTGCCGAAATGGCAAAGTAGGGGACAGCTTTTGAAAGGATGATAAAAATCGGTTTCATCGGTGAAACCAGCAGCACTTCCATGGTTCCCATTTCTTTCTCTCTTACGATCGCCACAGAGGTCATCATGGCGCAAATGAGCATCAGGATCATCCCGAGCACGCCGGGCACAAAATTATAAGCGCCTTTCATCTGCGGATTGTACAGCAATTTCACCTCGGGCATTATCTGGTATTGAGCTGGGTTGCTGCCTGTTATCTGCCGCTGATAATTGTTGATGATGGCAGTAGCATAGTTGGTAAGCGTTGTGGCGGTATTTGGGTCAGTGGCATCAGCAATAAGCTGAATCTGGGCTTTACCCGTGTGAAGCAGGTTCTCATAAAAATTCTCACCGAATACAATGGTCAGCCCGATTTTTCCTTTGCGGAAAATCCTGTCAATATCTTCGGTATTGTGCACATATTCAGCCACATGGAAGTATTCACTTACTTCAACAGCCTCTATAATTTTCCGGGTTGCTTCATCTCTCGACAGGTCAAGAACGGCAATTTCGGCGTTTTTAACTTCGGTAGTGATGGCAAATCCAAAAAGAATGATCTGGATAACCGGCATTCCCAGCAGTATCATCATGGTCCGGGTGTCGCGGAAAATGTGATGAAACTCTTTTTTAACAAAAACAAGAAACTGCCTCATATCAGTCGGAATTACGTTTGGCTCCCCTTGCGAGGCGTTGAAACACATCGTCCATGCCTGAAGCGTTAAACCTGTCTTTCAGGTTGCGCGGCGTGTCGAGGGCATCAATCCGCCCGTCGACCATGATCGACACCCGGTTGCAATACTCGGCTTCATCCATGTAATGTGTTGTGACAAAAACAGTTATGCCACGGTCGGCAGCCTGGTAAATCAGTTCCCAGAATTGCCGCCGGGCAGCAGGATCGACACCGCCGGTGGGTTCATCGAGGAAGACTATTTTGGGTTCATGAACAATAGCTACTGAGAACGCGAGTTTCTGCTTCCATCCAAGAGGCAGTGATTTTACAAAAGTGTCTTTCTGGCTTTCGAACTGAAGATTCCTGAGCAGTTCGTCGGTGCGGTGGCCGATTTCCTTTTCAGGCACGCCGTAAATCCCGGCAAACAGCCTGATGTTCTCCCATACTTTCAGGTCTTCATACATGGAAAATTTCTGGCTCATATAACCGATGCTGGCTTTGATCTTTTCGGGGTTTTTCGAAATATCGTAACCGGCTACCATTCCCTTGCCGGAGGTGGGTTTGCTCAATCCGCACAACATGCGCATGGCTGTGGTTTTTCCGGCGCCGTTTGCACCAAGAAAACCAAAAATTTCACCCTGTTCAACTTCAAACGAAATGTGGTCAACAGCCGTAAAACTGCCGAATTTCTTTGTCAGGTTTTCTGCAGTGATCACCTTCATATGGCTTCGGCTTTGGTGAGTTCCATGAAACAATCTTCAATTCCGGGGTTGATCGCTTCGATCTCTAACCCCGTGTGGCCTTTATAGATCAGGAAAAGGTATAAAGCTTCCTGCACCGAATCCTGAGAGTCGTTGTTCCCGGTTTCAACCGTCACATGATGTGAATCGCCAAAAGCGTAACATGTTTTTACGGTAGGAATCGATCGGATATCGTTAAGCAGGCGTGACATTTCAAATCCACGAACTGCAAAAAGTTTCTGGTTGAACTTAGCTGTGATATTTTCCGGCGCATCAATGGTGAGAAAACGGCCGTCTTTTATCAGCGCAATGCGGTCGCACCGGGCCGCCTCATCCATGTATGGTGTTGAGACTAGTATTGTAATTCCCTGGTTTTTAAGACGTTTAAGCATCTCCCAGAGCTCTTTTCGTGAAACAGGGTCAACACCGGTGGTAGGTTCGTCGAGGAAGAGGACGGTAGGTTTATGGATAAGCGCGCAACTAAGCGCCAGTTTTTGTTTCATCCCACCCGACAGTTTGCCCGCACGCCTGGTCTTAAACGGTTCGATCTGGCTGTAAATGTCCTTGATCAGGTCATAGTTCTCCTCAATTGTTGTATTGAAAACCGTGGCGAAAAACTGCAGGTTTTCTTCAACCGTGAGATCCTGGTAAAGTGAAAACCTCCCGGGCATGTAACCAACTGTCTTCCTGATGTCTTTGTAGTCTTTCACTACGTCGAATCCGTCAACGGAAGCAGTGCCTTCATCAGCCAGCAAAAGTGTGGTCAGAATTCTGAATAACGAGGTTTTACCTGAACCATCAGGGCCGATGATGCCGAAGATTTCTCCTTTGTCCACAGAAAATGAAACGCCCTTTAAAGCCTGAACCTTCCCGTAGGATTTAGTCAGTAATTGACAATTGACAGTTGACAATTGACAATTGTTTTTAGGGGTTACGCTCAATGATTTATCGCCCATATTTGGTTCTTTTCAGAGTTATATCTAATCCGTCTGTTTTGCTAAAACATCAAAATGATTTCGCAACTAATTAACAATCAAAGTTTTCCTTCATTCTGTTTAGAGGTTTTTACGATGCTGATCAGAAGTCGTACAATCTCTCGGCAATCCAAAATAATACTGTCGAACATTTCTTTGCCAAGATATTCGCTATCTTTTAAGATCATAAGCCAATATTCGGTTTCATTTGCTTCTTTGAGTGCAATGTTCATTTTGTTGATAAAATCTGCTTTTGACTGAGCATGTTCTGACTCCAT
>DAONEL010000157.1:0-4840 GCA_035403045.1 Bacteroidales bacterium | reverse complement strand
GAACAATAAGCGCCGGTGTTAACCTGATTTTCTAAGACACTTTTAATACGAAAGAAATGAAAATACTGAAATATTCCATCGTTTGTCTGATGCTGCTTTCATTTGCTTCCTGCGAGAAATTCCTCGACAAAGCGCCTCTCGACAGCATTAATACGGCAAACTTTTTTAAGACCAAAGAAGACGCCATAGCCGCCATCAATGGGGCTTACCAGCCTTTGCAATGGCCAAAACTCTATAACATGCGTATCTGGACTACCGACATCTGGGCCGGCAACAGTGTTGTGGGTGCCGGCGGTGGTACCGATGGCATTGAAACCCAGGACATAGCCAACTTTGTCACTTCAACTGATAATGCCGCCGCTCTTGATATCTGGAGAGGACCGGCACCCGGAATTCTGCGATGCAACCTTGTTCTGGAAAACGTTCCGGGAATGGACATTGACCAGGACCTGAAAGACCGTATCCTCGGCGAAGCATACTTCCTCAGGGCAAACTATTATTTCATCCTTGTCAGATTGTTTGGCGATGTTCCGCTGCTTACTAAAGCCCAGACCCCTGATGACGATCTCAGGCCTTATCGCACTAATTCCACGGTTGTTTACGACACCATTATCAGCGACCTGAACCATGCCATCAGCCTGCTTCCGCAGCGTGAAACCTATTCGGGTTCCGATATAGGCCGTGCCAGCAAAGGTTCAGCAGTCGGACTGCTGGCCAAGGTTTACCTTACACTCGGTGATTATGAGCAAACGGTTACACTCTGCCAGCAGGTTACTGCGCTTGGTTATTCATTGAACGACAACTATGCTGATAACTTCGATCCCATGAAGAAAAATTCGCAGGAAAGCCTTTTTGAAGTACAGTATTATGGCAAAACCAGTTACAGTTTCTGGGACAATGAAAACCAGTCCAGTTGGCTGAGCACTTTCACAGGGCCGCGAAACTCCGATTTCGTTGCAGGCGGATGGGGCTGGAATCAGCCTACACAGGAATTTCTCGACCAGTACGAAAGCGGCGACAATCGCAAAGATGTAACGGTTTTGTATGAAGGTTGCCCCGATTATGACGGCAATGTTTACAAAGCATCCTATTCCACAACGGGGTATAATTTGCGCAAATTCTTGGTTTCCAAATCTATAACCACCGATTATGACGGCAGTCCGGCTAATTGGCCTGTATTACGTTATGCCGATGTACTGCTCGTGGAAGCCGAAGCTCTCTGCGAACTCAACAGAACAAGTGAAGTTTACGGACCACTGAACGAGGTTCGCAACAGGGCCGGACTTGGCAACCTGAGTGGTTTATCGCAGACCGATCTTCGTACCGCCATAAGGAAAGAACGCAGGTTGGAACTTGCTTTCGAAGGTTCCCGCTGGTTCGACCTCATCCGTTATGACAATGGCGGCTATGCCTCCACATTTTTCCATAGTATTGGGAAATCAAACTTTACATCCAAGTTCCTGCTGCTGCCAATCCCGCAAAAGGAAATTGATGCCAATCCGAATTTAACTCAAAACACCGGTTACTAAGCCTAAAACAAACTGATATGAAACGACTTACATACATAGCATTTTGTCTGTCAATTCTGGCGATTGTGACAGGCTGCAAAAAAGATAATCTCGCCGACCTGGACAAAGGAAACACTCCGCTTGTTCTCACTCTTTCGGAAGAGACACTACCCCTGAACGAAATCCAACGCGACAATTCAATCCTGAGCATGGACTGGACTTCGGGAAGCAATTACGGAACCAATGCCGCCATCACATATGAACTTCAGATTGCAAAGGCCGGCACCGATTTTAACAACCCGCTCTCTTTCAGCCTTGGAAAAACCACTTATAACTACACTTTCACCACCAAGACACTGAACAGCGCTGTAAAAGAAAACTTCGGAGCTCAGGCCGGTGAAGAAATTTCTCTCGAAGCAAGGGTAATTGCAACCGTTCTTTCTGACGAAGTTGAGCCCCAGGTTTCACCGGTTGTGAGTTTCAAAGTCACACCTTACGATCCTGTTTCGGAAACACTTTATGTTTACGGAAACGCCACCGAAGCCGGCTGGGATAACACCAAAGCTGTTGCCTTGACAGCCGGTGACGACCCCGGCACATTTACCTGGCAGGGACAGTTAAGCTCCGGTGAGTTTGAATTTCTTACTGTACTCGGACAGGATTTCCCGTCCTACGTGAAAGGCAGCAGCGAAACCGCTCTGGTGCTGCGCTCTTCGGCATCGCAGACCGATAACCGCTGGACGGTTTCGGACCCGGGGATTTATAAACTTTCGCTGAACCTGCTCGATCTCTCCATTTCCATTACCCAAATGCCAGGACCCGCTTATAGCCAGTTATTCATGGTTGGAAGCTCGGCGCCCAACGGCTGGGACATCAGCCAGGCAACCGAACTGGTGCAGAATCCTGATAACCTCTATGAATTTTCGTACACCGGCGTGATGAATCCGGGTGAATTCAAATTCCCCGTGAACCGCAACACCGACTGGGGGCAGGATATGTATATGAAAGTGGACGATACCCATATGTACCTGCATCATGGCGGCGATCCCGACGACAACAAATGGACGATTGACAAAAAGGGATATTACACCATAACCCTTAACCTTCAGGATCTTTCCATTAAAATTGACAGGCTGAAATTATACATGGTAGGCAGCGCAACTCCCATTGGTTGGGATATAGGCAATGCCATTGAAATGACTGAAGACGCCACCGACGGATGTATTTTCACTTATTCGGGACCAATGGTTGCCGGCGAATTCAAATTCCCCGTGAACCGCAACACCGACTGGGGACAGGATATGTACATGAAGGTTGACGACACACATATGTATCGTCATGTTGGCGGCGAATCCGATGACAACAAATGGACTCTGACCGATGAAGGTGATTACGTGATCACTGCCAACGTTGAAAACCTCACCATAAGCATTCAAAAACAATAGGTTAGGGTTGTTAATTGAAGAATTCAGAATTCAGACAAAGAAGCAACAGAAAATACTGGTTTTGAGTTGAAATTATTGTTGATTAGGGTTAGTTTCAATCTCTGGTTACTTCAGTCTGAATTCTGATTCTTTATTTTTGAAAATCCTTAAACAAACCTTATCCTTACAAATGTTTCAGCAGCGATTTTCAGGAAATATAAAAAAGATAGCCGGTTATACGAAATTCGTATTTCTTGTATTAGTGTTTGCCGTGGTAAGCTGCAGGAAAAATCCTGTTGCCGATAACGGAGATACAGTTCCCGAAAACCCTGCTGCACCGGTATTTTATAATCTTTCTCTCGAAACGGATAAGGCCTGCTATTCGCCCGGCGACGAAATCAATTTTACCCTGAGCGGGCAAATTTCATTTCCGGTAAAGGTGAGATACAAATACCTCAATACCTTGGTTTCCGATGTTGAGCTGCCTGCTGCGGAATGGACATGGACTGCGCCGGCTGATGATTTAAGGGGTTACACTGTTGAAGTGTATGATACGGTTGACCAGCAGGAAGTGATTTATGCGGCAACGGCCGTGGATGTGTCATCCGACTGGACGAAATTTCCCCGTTACGGCTTCCTGAGCAGTTATGGGGTTATGTCAGAAGATGAAATTCAGCAGGTGATTAGCGACTTGAACAGGTTTCATATCAATGGATTACAGTTTTACGACTGGCACAACAAGCATCACAAACCATTGCCTTTGGTGAATAGTGTTCCTGCTTCATCCTGGAAAGATATCGGTAACCGGACGACCTATTTCAGCACAGTGAAAAATTATATTGATGCCGCCCACAACCGTAACATGAAAACCATGTTTTACAACCTGCTGTACGGCGCCTGGAACGATTTTCAGGAGGACGGCGTTGACAGGCAATGGTTTATGTACAGCGACAACACGCACACCAACATTGATATCTTCGCGCTTTCAAGTCCTTTTCTCAGCAGCCTTTATTTACTCGACCCGTCAAACGCGAACTGGCAGCAATACCTGAAAGATCAGAACGAAATCGTGTATAACAATCTTGATTTCGACGGTTACCACATTGATCAGCTTGGCGACAGAGGTACCCGTTACACTTATGACGGCTCATATCTGAATCTCACTCAAGCTTTTGGCTCCTTTATCCAGGCCAATAACAGCGCCTTTCCTGAAAAATATGCGGTGATGAACGCTGTGAACCAGTATGGACAACAGGTCATTGCACAGTCTCCCGTAAATTTTCTGTACACCGAAGTCTGGTCGCCTTACGATACTTACAAAGACCTGGCTTCGCTCATCAGGCAGAACAATATGCTGTCGGGTAATGCTAAAAATCAGGTACTTGCCGCTTACGTAAACTATAACCTTGCAGATACCAAAAACTACTTCAACGATGCTTCGGTACTGTTTGCCGATGCCGTGATTTTTGCCTTCGGCGGCGCCCACCTTGAACTGGGTGAACACATGCTTTGCCGCGAGTATTTCCCTTTCGACAAACTGCAAATGAGCGATAATCTCAGGACATCCCTCCTGTCGTATTACAATTTCATGGTTGCTTATCAGAACCTGCTGCGCGACGGAGGAGATTTCAACACGGTTAACCTGGAATCGCTTGATGGAAAGATCAAATTCGCCAACTGGCCTGAAGGAAATGGTTATGTTTCCGTGATTGGCAAGCTGGTCGGCGACAGACAGATAATTCATCTCATCAATTTCACTGCATCAACAACAACATCGTGGAGAGATAACGAAGGCGTCCAGTCAACGCCTCCGCTCATCAGCGGGGCAAAAATATCGTTCACGCACCCGGATCCCGTTAACAGGATTTGGGTTGCATCTCCCGATATTGCAGGCGGCTCGCCGCAAGA
>DAONEL010000156.1:0-4919 GCA_035403045.1 Bacteroidales bacterium | reverse complement strand
AAAACAAATAACAAACAAAGCCGGAAACTGCGATTGTTATCCCGATTAAAATCTTTTTTGTTTTGCTGTTCATTGGCGTGGCGTAAGTCTTATCAAAAGTTACAAGGGTTTGCAGGCACCCACAGCAGGTGGTTTAAAAGTACAAAACCGTCCTGAGAGTACTAACATGAAACGAAACGCAAATTACAAAGATTGCATTATGCTGCATCATGCGGGCATATGCTTTTATTCGTTCGTGCTACTGCTCGTTCAGGGGGCAATTGTATGATGTCCGCACGACTGTTTATTAAAAGTTTTTGTAATTGCCCTTTAATGTTTGCAGTCACATGTTTCATTACTTGCCATATTTATTGTCTTTCCACTTATTTGTACCTGCTTTACTATCGGCAATCAGTTCGTTAAGTCGTTTAATTCTTGTGCTTTCCTGCTTTGCATTCATCACCCAATTGGTTGAAGTTTTGCGGTACGAAGGTGAAAGCGATTGAAAATAGTTCCATGCTGTTTTATCAGCTTTGAATATCTTTTCAAAGTCAGCCGATAGTTTTACTTCTGCAATTTCAAAAGAATAAATTTTTGATTTGTGTTCTTGCCTGAGACTAAAGGCAACAAGTCCTGAAGGGTGCATGAGTCCCTGCTTTATTAATTCTTCAGCTTTGGCAATGTTTACAGCACTCCAGATACTTGTCGGTTTTCTTGGTGTGAAGCGGATAGAATAACTGTAATTGTCAATTGATTTGCGAATTCCGTCTATCCAGCCAAAACAAAGAGCTTCATCAACTGACTGGCTCCATGTCATGCTTGGTTTGCCGCTGTCCACTTTGTAATATCCAACCAAAAGTTCAGTTGCCTTACTGTGGTTTTCCTCCAGCCAATTTCTGAATGCAGCTTGTGTGGCAAAAAATGTGGGAGAAATGTTATCACTCATATTGCCTGATTATTTAGTTTGTCAAAGTTAATTTCTATCGTTAAAGTTTAGAATTAGCACTTACCCCAGGTGTGATGCAAAACGATTAGATATAAGCAGTATTTCGCTTATTCTGCTTAGTTCATAAGAATAATTCCCATGCAATTCTCTTCCAAATATACTCTCTTTCAAAGCATAGCCATCATGAGGCTTATATTCGTATTCATATTGGTTAACAACTTGTCGTACGGTTCACTTTTTTCCATATTTTCACGGCGGAATGAATTGACAAGTCAATCAAATCATTTGCTGAATTGTTAATAGCTTATCCCGGAATCCGGGAGTTCAAAAAATCATCCAGAAACAAATTCACCCGAATGAAAATCAGATACTACTACGCCCTGTTTTTTGCAGGCCAACTGCTTGTTAACCTTGCTTTTCCGGGAATCCTTTCAGCACAGAATGCCTTACAGGTGTATGAACCGGGCAGCCTTTATCTTAAATACAAAGAGGATGTTGCCGTTAACTTCACGGTACACGCCGATAAGTCGGTCGATATGGAAGCCATGCCTTTTATCGCCCGTATGAAGGATGAATTCGGCATTCAATCGCTCAGCCGGCCCTTCGACCTGAACAACGACAGCAAACTCCTGCATACTTTCCGGCTTGATTTCGACAATCACAGCATGACGGATCAGCTGATAAGCAGGTTAAAAGAGAATCCCGAACTGGAGTACGTTGAAAAAGTGCCGGTAAACCGGATCGTTTATACACCCGACGATTCACTGTACAATGCAGTGTATGGGACCTATAACCTTAACTGGCATCTCGACAGGATAAAGGCCGATTCAGCCTGGAATATTACCAAAGGATTGCCATCCATTAAAATCGGCGTTGTTGACAATGCCGTTTGGGCCGATCACCCTGACCTGGCAGCCAAAATTGTTGCCAAACACGATATGGTAAACAATACCGATGACAGCAATCCTCCCAACAGCGGCGACCCTTTTGAATGGTCGCACGGTACGCACGTTGCAGGGCTTGCAGCCGCCAGCAGCGACAATGGCATTGGGGTAGCCTCGGTTGGATATGATGTGGGGATTATAGCCGTTAAAGCCGGCAGCAACGGTAATCCGCAGGGCATAGTTGCCGGGTATGAGGGCGTGCAATGGGCTGCTAACCATGGTGCCGATATCATCAATATGTCGTGGGGTGGATTTGGCTATTCGCAAACAAACCAGAACCTGTTCAATACCGTTCATAACATGGGCATTGTGCTGATTGCCGCTGCCGGCAACGACAATGTTTCCACCTTGTTTTACCCCGCCTCCTACGACAATGTAATCTCTATAGCCTCCACGGATGGCGATGACCTCAAAAGCAGTTTCTCCAACTTCGGCACTGCCATTGACCTGTGCTCTCCCGGCGGTTACAACCAGGGAGGCCCCCCGGGCTTGCTGAGCACAGCTTTCAGCAGCGGCACCTATGGTAATTACGCCCTTATGTCGGGCACAAGCATGGCATCCCCCATTGCCTCAGGGCTGGCAGGACTTATCCTTTCGGTGAATCCTGATCTTTCACCCGAAGAAGTGGAAGACATCATGAAATCTACCGCTGATGACATATATGCCCTGAATCCAAACTATATGGGAAAACTGGGAACCGGGCGAATCAACGCTTACCGGGCTGTGACCAATACCCCGTTTGCACCGGTCGCCGATTTTTCAACCCCGGTTACCACGCTGCTTCCCGGTGCTGACATCAGTTTCACTGACCTTTCGGTAGGAGTGCCTTCACAGTGGCAATGGACTTTTGAAGGTGGCAACCCGTCAACATCAGCCGAAAAGTATCCATCGGGAATTACTTATGCTGATACAGGTACTTTCGATGTTTCGCTCATTGTGTCAAACGCTTACGGAGCCGATACACTCACGCTAACCGACTATATCACCGTGACAAACACCCCGCTGCCCATTGTTTACATCAGTGTGAGCAATAACAACCCCTGCATCCAGGACCCGGTCAGCTTGCAGGATACTTCGTTGTACGATCCCGTTGCCTGGGAATGGTCATTCAATCCCGGCACAGTGTCTTTTATAAACGGTACCGGCCCTTCATCACAAAACCCTGAAGTTATATTCAGAGCCGCCGGCGACTATACCCTGGTGCATAACGTATGGAATGCCAACGGCATGTCGGCTGCCACCTATGAGAACTTTATCCACGTGGATGGCGGCATTCCCGACTTTTATGTAAATATGGAAGACGGCACGGCAGGAGATTTCATGCTGTGGGATACCATTAAATCGGGGGCTGATGTTGACACCAGGGCTGCATTCGACAGCGATTTCGGCATCCATTTCCAGGGTGCTGCCGTCACCGCAGGATGGCAGGGGAGTTCAGGCGGCACAACTCCCGCGCAGGCATGGGAGGAGAACCGCCCGTTCCAGGCCGAAGCCCACATCTGTTCGGTTGACGGAACAGGCCACACCAGCCTCAGGCTTGCACTGGACCTAAAGCAAACATACAGCGTAGGACCGCGCTTCTCATGGTTCAGGGTGCTGGTAAACGGCGTTCAGATACCTGATAATCACTGGGTAATGGACTTTAACCCCGTTACCATGGCCGATGACCCGTGGACCCGCGTTTACTTCAACCTCTCAGCCTATGCAGGCACCATTTTCGACATCACCCTGCAATCATGCTGCCGTTATTCCGACAAAAAAGTAGGGGAGGGCGACAATGTATTTATTGACAACATAAGCATCACCGATCCCACCGTGACAGGGTTCGATGAAACGGGGCCGGCAGTGTATTCGGTAGTGCCCAACCCCTCGGACGGCAGGTTCAGGTTATCGGCAAGCCGGGTAACAGGCAATGCGGTTGTTAACGTCACCTCGATGATTGGCAGGACGCTATACAGCAAACAAATTGTGACAAAGGATTCCGCCATAAACCAGGAGCTGGATCTTTCATTTTTGCCGGCAGGCGTTTACCTGTTATCCGTTACCGGGACAAGCGGGCAATTCACACAGAGGATTGTGATACGCTAGCAGATAGGATTTAGTAAAGGAGTGCATTTTTCATTGGCAGTATGAAACGTACCGGAATTCGGGACTGCGTCACTGCCCCAGTGACAAACCTGCAAGGCTGGGTGAAATGCTGGTTAATTCAGTGAATCCAGTATGTTTTATGAACGCATTTTAGCTGCCGCTTTTATTTTTCTCACCAGATCAGGGGTATCAATTTATACCGGGTTCTTTTTGAGTATTCAACATATCCGTCTAACTCATCTCTTAAAGTTTTGTCCTCAAGTGATGTCCTTATCAGCAGGAGAATAACCGCTATTAGTGTCGGAATAATACACCATAAAGAAGTTGTGATTAATGGTATCGCTAGCAACGAAAGAATCATTCCTAAGTATCCCGGATGTCGGATTATTTTATACAATCCTGAATCACAAACAACATGATTTCTCTCTCTCTGAATCCTCACCATACTCGAGAAAAAATTATTCTGACTTCTGGCAGTTAAAAATATGATTTGCCCAATCAGCATAATTGCCACTCCCGAAATACTTATAATCCAATTGAATCCTGGAGTCCATAAAAACCTGCCAGAATCTAATCCGGCAATTACAATCATTATCATATAAATCACTGCTGATAAACCCAGTAACAACTTATCCCATGACTTGATGCCTTCTCCTAATTGTGAACGTTCATTTGCCAAATCACTATTTTTTCTGATTGAAAAAACATTCATAAAGGTGGTTATGACATTTACTGACAAGAAAATCCACCCCTGATAATAGTCAATTCTTCCGGCACTTATAAATAATAGGACCGTAAAGATTGTATTAGTAATCAACCCTTTGAGCAAAAGCTTTTTTGTTTCCATTGTTTGATTTCTTAATCATGCCTGAGTCCTTCGTCTTGAATGGCAGCCAGTCGAACTGATAAGCGAAGTATTTCACTTATATTCCTTTTTAAGGAGCGCAGTTTTCCTTTGTCAA